>NZ_JAMFRV010000447.1 GCF_026224925.1 Pseudomonas sp.
GGTCGTAGCCCGGCGTGTCCATGAATACTAAGCCGTGGGTGGTTACCGGATAAGCGTATTCATAGACGTCCATCAAGGGTGCGTTTCCGCCTTTTTTCGCGCCGCCCAATGATTTCTCAAGCACATTCGCCAGACCTCCGGCGTTGTTGCCGGGGCTGACTCGGCCGTTTATTTGGGTGTCGCGGCCTTCGTTATATTTCAGCCACCACTTGATGCGATCCACCAGCTTATGCCCGACTTCAGGCGTCACTGCGCGGGCGGTCAGGGTGTGTTCGACGCCGAAGATTTCCGAGGTTTCAGACAGGATGGCTGTGCCTCCGTGGCGGACCAAAATGTCCACTGCCGCGCCCAATGCGGGGTTTGCAGACAGGCCAGAAAAACCGTCGGAGCCACCGCATTGCATGCCGATAATCAAATGCTCGGCCGATACTGGAACGCGCTGCACGTTGTTGGCTTCGGGCAACATTGCCTGGATGATCTTGATGCCTAGCTCAACCGCGCTTTTTACGCCGCCGACGTCCTGAATGACTAAGGTCTTGAGCATGTCGCCGAGGACCAGCTTTTCCTGTTCGATGAAACCGTAAATATTGTTGCGTTCGCAGCCCAGGGCAATCAACAAGCCGCCAGCAGTATTGGCATGGCGGATATGCCCGCCGATGGTCCGGCGCAACAGATCCATAGGTTCGCCGGTCATTTCCATGCCGCAGCCAATTTCATGCACGAAGGGTACAACCCCGTCGATATTCGGGAAGTCGGCCAGACGTTGCTCATCGAAATAATTGGCAATTTTGCGCGCCACGGTGGCGCCGCAATTACCCACCACGAAAACACCGAGGTAATTGCGTGTGGCAACTCGCCCGTCTTCACGGACGATACCTTGGAAGGTGGCGCGTTCTTCAGCGGGCAGCAGGTCGGTTGAAACATAGTCCAGGCCAAAGCGATAATCGCGATCGGTTTCCCCGAACGTGATGTTGTGGCTGTGCATCCAGGTGCCAGCGGGCAGGTCTTCGCTGGCATAGCCGATCACGGTGTTGTACTTGAGCACCGGTTGACCTTTTTTGATCATGCGCGTGGCGATTTTATGACCCAGCGGCACCTCTTGCAGGGTGGTCACTGCTTCGCTGGCGATCAGCGTGCCGACGGGAATCTCAACGCGGGCAACCACCACGTTATCGGCAGAGTCGAGACGGATTACGGGGCTGACTTCACGGGCAGTCATGGGGGAATCCTATTTTTATTGGACGTCGAACAGGTACAGCCTGGTCGGTGGGAACTGCCGAATCTTGCGTCGCGACGTTGATCGCAGCCTTCGGCAGCTCCTACAGGGGTAACGTGAGGTCAGGCGACGGCGGTCAGGCCAGGTCGCAGCACTGCGCGGGTCTTTTGCTTGCCGATGCCTTCCCACAGCCCTTGCAGGTACATGATGCCCAGTGCGCGGTCGTACAGGCCGTAGCCCGGCACACCGGTTTCGCCCCAAATCATCCGGCCGTGGTCAGGCCGTGCATACCCGGTGAAGTTAGCGTCATGCAGGGACTTCATGATCTCGGCCATGTCCAGCGAACCACATTCAGTCGGATGCGCGCTTTCATAGAAGTCGCCGTTTTCAGCGACTTTCACGTTGCGCAGGTGCACGTAATGCACGCGCTGGCGGGCGGCGAATTCGTTGATGAACGAGGGCACATCGTTGTTCAGGTCTGAGCCAATGGTGCCGCTGCACAGCGTCAAGCCGTTGGCCGGTGAATCAATGATGCTGAGCACGCGGCGGTGGTCTTCGATATTTTTGATGATGCGTGGCAGGCCGAACACCGGGCGGGGTGGATCATCCGCGTGCAGCGCCAGTTTCAGGCCCAGTTGCTCGGCGACTGGCACCAGTTTGCCGAGGAACCACTCGAGGTTGCTCCACATCTGTTCGGTGCTGACGTCTTTGTATTCTTCCAGCATTGCCTGGAGTTTTTCCGGCGGGTATTTGGTGCCAATGCCCGGCAAGGGGATGATGCCTTTGGACACGTCCAGGCGATCCACCAGCGAGGCTTCGAACGACAGCGTGTTGGAGCCGTCCGGCAACTGATATTCCATCTGCGTGCGGGTCCAGTCGAACACTGGCATGAAGTTGTAGCACACGATCTTGATGCCGCTGGCGGCGAGATTCTTCAAGGTTTCGATGTACTGCGGTATCAGTGCTTCGCGACCCGGTTTGCCAAGCTTGATGTCTTCGTGAACCCGGAAGCTGTCGACCACTTCCATCTTTAAGTTGTACACCGCAGCCGCGTCGCGCAGGCTTTTGATCCGGTCAATCGGCCAGACTTCGCCCAATGGCAGGTCGTACAGCGAAGAGACGATGCCGTACAAGCCAGGAATCTGGTTGATGTATTGCAGGCTGATGGGGTCTTTCGGACCGTGCCAGCGGAATATCATTTTCATCAGAAATACCTCACGTACAACGTGTTAATCAGGTCTTGTTAATTAGGACTTTCAGTCAAGAAGCGCTTTTCAGTTCGAAGCGCTGAATCTTGCCGACGATCAGCCAGTAACTGGCCACGGCGAGCAAACCGTGGGCACCGACGTAGAGCAACGCCCCGTCGAATGAACCGGTGGTTTGCAGGATGTAGCCAATGACCACCGGCGTAACGATCCCGGCGGTATTACCGAACGCGTTGAACACGCCGCCCGTGGTGCCGATCAATTCTTTGGGCGCGGTATCTGCGACGATGGTCCAGCCTAGCGAGCCGAAGCCTTTGCCGAAGAAGGCCACACTCATCAGCGCCACTACCATGGTTGCGCTGTTGGCGTAGTTGCACAGGATGATGCTGGCGCTCAGGAGCAAGCCGATGGTGATCGGGGTTTTTCGAGCGATGCTCAACGAGCCGGTCTTCTTCAAAATCGCGTCAGAGATAAACCCGCTGGACACACCACCGACCAAGCCGCACAGCGCCGGGATAGCGGCAACGAAGCCAGCCTGAAGGATGTCGAAGCCACGCTCCTTGACCAGGTAGATCGGGAA
>NZ_JAMFRV010000448.1 GCF_026224925.1 Pseudomonas sp.
AGTCGATATGAGCCGCAACCTCCATGAAAAGCTCATGGATGATCTGGTGGACCTCATCATCATCCCTGACACATTCACCGCGCCCGAGGTCACTTCGGTACCGCTCGCCATCGTTGAGAACGCATGGATGGCTGCGCCTGGGCTGATCGGACACTCGGGGGTTGTCGGGCTTGCCGAATTGGCCAAATACCCCGTGCTAGTACAGGGGAAAAAGTCGGGATCCGGCTTGTTTGTAAACAAGTGGCTGGGCGCAATGGGCATCGAACTTCCCAAGACGCTGTCCTCCGACAGCCTTACGGCAATGCTCGGGCTGACGGCCGCCGGGTTGGGCGTCACCTACCTTCCGCTGGAATGCTTTCGCCCGCTGGTAGATGAGGGCAAGTTGACTGTCATAAAAACCGACCCTGCATTGCCTCCTGTCCCCTACATGGCGATGTATCGGAATGATCGCCCCTCAGCCTTCGTGAGCGAAGTGGCGTCTCGGGCAGTTGAACTGTGCGATTTCTCTCGGCAACTGCAAAGCTGACAAGGAGCAGAGGACAGTTCTCATGCTCCTTCTCTGCTCAGGCAAGCCCAGCGATGGTTAATTGGTGCGGTACAGGCGGCTGCTCCATCACATGCCTGGGAGGGTCATTCTGCATTGGCCATCGACTCGTCGAGGTCGGCGGGTTCGGTAATTGAAAGCACAAATAGCAGCGCCGCCAGTGAGCACACTCCAAGGAAGATGAACACCGCAGTCCAGCTATAGCTATCAAGGAGCATGCCGGTGACAAGAGGTGCCATGGCCCCCCCGGCCTGACCAGCGCTGTTGACCAGGGATGCCGCCACAGGGTAGGTGGTACGAGTGGTCAGGCCCATGGAGTAAACGGAAAATGATGAGTAGCCGACATTCAACAGGAAGCCAGTTCCGAACAGCAGCAGACTGACAGAGAGCAGATCGTTGGGCGCATAGACCAGCGCAACCATCATCAGGCACGTAGCAATAGCGCTGATCATCATCGTCGGTTTTCTACGACGATCCAGAACGGTGTCGGACAGCCAGCCTCCGGCGATGTTGCCCAGCACGCCACCGGCAAAGGGCAGCGCCGCAATGAAGCCGATCTGCATCAATTCAAAATGCTTTACCTCCCCCAGATACTTCGGCAGCCAGGCGAGCAGCACGTTGACCACACCGGTCATCAGCAAATAACCAAGACCGCAGCCCCAAATATTCCATGACGCAAATACAGACCGCGACGTTGCCAATCGTGGCGTGTGCTTGTAGCGCAGCACCCTGTCCAACGCACCGAAACTCTTGTGGTTACGGGCAGAGCCGTTGTCGGTCTTCGTCTGATCCTCGATATAGGTGGCCTCCGCATCGTTGACCCGATGGCCAGCGCGCGGATCGTTTGGTACCAGCTTCCACCAGATCAGCGCCATCAGCACGCCTGGGATGGCGAAGGCGAAGAACATCGCCCGCCAGCCATCGAGCATGATCAAAGCAGCTCCGATTGGCGGGGCGATGACCGCCCCCATCTTGGCCGCGGACAGAAAAGCGCCCGTAGCCAGACCTTTCTCTCGCGGTGGAAACCATCGATTGATCGTACTGAGCATCGACAATGGAAGGGCTGCTTCCGCAACGCCGAGTGCAGATCGGTATATGTTTAGCAGCCCGAAGTTATGCGCGGTTCCAATGAGTAATGTGACGACTGATGTCAGACCGATGGAGATCGGCGCGACCAGCCGGACGCCAACACGGCTGAGTAGAAAGCCTGCCGGGATTTGCCCCAAGGAGTAAAACAGGAAGAAGGCGCTGACGAGCAAGCCTGCCTGAGCGTTGGTCGCGCCAAATTCTTTCTGGATGTAGGGCAGTGCGATACCGATGTTGGCACGATCGGCGGCGGCAAGCATGTAGACAATGACGATGACAGACAGAACAACCCAGCGATACTTTGACCTTGCCACCTGGGCGGCGGTGTCGGTGGTGGCGAATGCAGTCATGGACCTTCCTGTTTTTATGCTTATTGGAGTCGTCATAGTCAGCATTCTGCAAGGGTAGAAAAAGCGATAAATAAGAAACCAGATCTATTCCTTATTGGAATCATTAGGCGGTTACACCATTTGGATCGGAGGCAGCTTTAGCTTGAGAAAGGGCAGTACAAGACTTAAACGAGTGCGCCCCGCACGAGGGGTACGTGAATACGAATCGTGGATAAGATCCGCAACCACCATACCCTCGCGCGGCAAGTCGCATCTGTGGGGCAATAGCCGCTGTAAAGAAGGGAGAAGGGATATCCCTTGGGCAGATCAGGGCTGTTTCAGGCGCGGACGACTGTCGGCATGTCGATCACGCGGGGCCTGTCTGCACGCCCATTAGCATGGAGTTCAGCAGGCTCATGAGACCGATTGTTGCAATGCGGTTTAGATGAGGTCATCGCTGGGACCACAGGTGTCAACTATTCATCATAATCGGTCAGAGAGCCTTGCAGCGAATACTGCAAACGCCAAGACTTGTAAGGCTTAAGTCCAGCCGGCGTGGCTCCTTGCACACCCCTCATCAATCAAACACTGAGCACCACCTGCGCAGCCATTACATAACGGTTCTTGCCCGAGCTTTTCGCGTCATACAGGGCTAGATCGGCGCGGCGCATCAGGCTGAATATCGACTCCTCCGGTTCGTGGTTCGCCAGCCCCACGCTGATGGACAAGCTGAGGCCGAACAACTGGCTTGAGTTGACTGCGTCGACAATGCTCCGCGCCAGTTCCTGCGCCACCGCGACATCCGCCACCCGGGCCGCGACCGCGAACTCTTCGCCGCCCAGGCGTGCGAAGTTATGGCCCTGGCTCTGGTCTCGCAGCATCTTGGCCACCTCCACCAATACCCGGTCGCCGACATCGTGGCCGAAGCCGTCGTTAATCTTCTTGAAGTCGTCTATGTCGAGCATCAAGAAAAACAACGGCGCTGGAGCTGCGTCGTCCGCCAATGTCGCGGTCAGCCGCTCCATAAACGCGCGTCGATTGGGCAGACCCGTCAACGTATCGTTATAGGCCATGCCATGCAGTTGGCGCTGTAAGTCGAATACGTCTTTGCGTGTATGGCAAAACGTCGTGCACACCAGCGTGGCAACCAGCAGGCTCCCCACGATAAGTATCAGTGTCAGTGTGAGGTCCAGTTGTCGGTCAAAGCTGGGTTGAACCACATAAAACAACGTGGCCCAAATGGCTGCCCCAGTACTGAGGGCGTGCCAAGGATGAACGTGCATGGCCGAAACCGGCAAGCTCAACACCAAACCAATGGGCAAGAACCAGATAATCGGGTTGCCAATGGCGATGGCCAGCGAACCGAGGCAGGCGGTACATGCACACAGCAACAGCAAACCGGTTAGCCATAAATGACGAGTGGTGCGGGCCCGATAGGTGAGGTAACAGGCAATGCCTGCGACGAGACAATAACCATAGAGCCAGGGAGATATGTGTTGGCTCGCGTTGGCCAGCGCCAACACCAGCGAGCACGCTGCTGTCGCCAGGATCTCGCTCGAAACTTTCAGCGGACGCAATTGAGCAAAGGATTTCTGCTCAAGACTTTCTTCAGTTCCCTGCATTCTTTACTACCTCGCAGGATGCCTGGACG
>NZ_JAMFRV010000449.1 GCF_026224925.1 Pseudomonas sp.
CCATGATGGCGCCAGCGTAAGCGATGACTTCCAACACCCCGGCAAATGGTGCGCCGAGGCTGAAGAAGGTCATTGCTACGGCGATCAACGAGATGATCAGGTAGAGCAGGGCGTGCACCGGGTTGGTGTTGGTGATCACCCGAAGGGTGGACACAACAGCGACGCCGGATGCGAAATAGAAAGCGAATTCCATCTTTCTTCCTTAAGGCAGCAAGCTCTTCACGTTGATCGGAACAGCTTCATTCTGCGCGGAGCCTTTAGGCTTACCGGCGATGGCCATACCTGCGACGCGATAGAAGTTGTAATCAGGGTTTTTACCAGGGCCGGAGATCAGCAGATCTTCCTTCTCGTAAACCAGATCCTGACGTTTGAACTCGGCCATTTCGAAATCCGGTGTCAGCTGGATCGCGGTGGTCGGGCAGGCTTCCTCGCAGAGGCCACAAAAGATGCAGCGCGAGAAGTTGATGCGGAAAAACTCGGGGTACCAACGACCGTCGTCGGTTTCGGCTTTCTGCAGCGAGATGCAACCGACCGGGCAGGCCACGGCGCACAGGTTGCAAGCAACACAACGCTCTTCGCCGTCAGGGTCGCGGGTCAGGACGATACGGCCACGGTAGCGCGGCGGCAGGTACACCGGTTCTTCCGGGTACTGCAACGTGTCGCGCTTGCGGAATGCATGTGAGAACACCATCACCAGGCTGCGAAGCTGGGTGTAGGTGCCATGCACGATGCCAATCAGATACTTGAGCATGGTTTATATCCTCACTGAACCGCGCCAGCGGGCGTGTTTAACAACACGATCGCAGCGGTCACCAACAAATTGATCAGGGTCAGCGGTAGGCAGAACTTCCAACTGAAATCCATCACTTGGTCATAGCGTGGGCGCGGAATAGACGCACGCAACAGAATGAACAACATGATGAAGAACCCGGTCTTCAGGGCGAACCAGATGAACGACAGCGAAGGCAAGATGTTGAACGGGCCATGCCAGCCGCCGAAGAACAGGGTCACCAACAATGCCGAAATCAGCACGATGCCGATGTACTCACCGACAAAGAACATGCCCCACTTCATACCGGCATATTCAATGTGGTAACCATCGGCCAGTTCCTGCTCGGCTTCCGGTTGGTCGAACGGGTGACGGTGAGTCACGGCGACGCCAGCGATGAAGAACGTACAGAAGCCAAAGAACTGCGGAATGATGAACCACAGGTGCTGGGCTTGGTACTGGACGATGTCGCCCATGTTGAACGAACCGACCTGGACCACGATGCCCATCAACGACAGGCCCATGAACACTTCATAGGATACGGTCTGAGCCGAAGCCCGCAGGCTGCCGAGCAAGGCAAACTTGTTGTTACTCGACCAACCGGCGAACAACACTGCGTACACCGACAAGCCGGCCATGGCGAAGAAAAACAGGATGCCGATGTTCAGGTCAGCAATGACCCAGCTTTCGGTGATCGGGATAATCGCGAAGGCAATCAACAAGGAACTCATGGCCATGACCGGCGCCAGGGTGAAAATCACCTTGTCGGCAAACGGCGGCGTCCAGTCTTCCTTAAAGAACATCTTGATCATGTCAGCTGCAATCTGAAACGCGCCGAATGGGCCTACGCGGTTCGGACCGTAACGGTCTTGCCAGAGGGCGAGCAAACGACGCTCGACCCAGCTCAACAGTGCGCCGCAGACCACCACGGCCAACAGAATCACAATCGCCTTGACTACCGCGATGATCGAGTCGATCACGACAGGTGTAAACCAAGTCATAGTGCTGCCTCCTGCAGACCATCAACGGTTTTGCCGAACAGCGCTGGCGGAATCCCGGCCAGACCTGAAGGCAGAGCCACCAGACCTGCGCCCAATTCTTCGCTGATGCGCAACGGCAAACGCAGGGTTTGACCGTCAACAGTCAGGCTGAGCATCGCGCCTTCGTTGACACCCAGACGATCGGCTTCCGACTTGGCGAGCGCGACGTAGGCGGCTGGAATGCGTTCTTGAACCGGCGCGGCTTTGGACGAAGTTTCGTCGCTGCCGAACAGGTGATAGAACGGCACCACTTGCCACGTCCCGCGAGCCGGGGAAAACGCCACCGGTACGCTGGCGAACCAGGACAGGTTGTCGCCCTGGGTTTCAATCAAACGAGCGCCAGGGTCACCGGCACGCAAATGACCGCCGACTTCGTCCTGGAACTTGTTCCAGGCTTGCGGCGAGTTCCAACCCGGTGACCAGGCAAACGGCACCTGCTGATGCGGTTCGACCGAGCCTGAATAGCCTTCCATCGAGAATGAGAACGCGGTGTCTTTGTCCTGCGATGTACGCGGTTCATGCACGCTGATGTTGGCGCGCATGGCGGTGCGGCCGCTGTAACGCAGCGGTTCGCGCGCCAGTTTCAGACCTTTGATACGGAACGACGCCGAGGGCGCTGCATTGACGATTCCGGCCAGCTGGGCAGTGCTGTCAGCAACTGCGGCGGTGACGTGATCGAGCAAAGTCCAGTCAATCGGCTTGTTCAGCAGTGTCGAGCGCAGTGCGTGCAACCAGCGCCAGCCTTCATGAATCAGGATGCCGGCGTCAAGGTAGGTTGGGTCATAGACCTGGAAGAAACGCTGGGCGCGGCCTTCTTGGCTAACCAACGTACCATCGCCCTCCGCAAAGCTAGCCGCAGGCAACACTAGATCAGCGCGATCGCTGGTCGGGGTTTTCTGGTGGTCAGCAACGATCAGAACCTTGGTGGCCTTGAACGCAGCGTCGACCGTAGCCGCATCGACACGGGTAAACAGGTCATTTTCCAATACCACGATGGCGTCGGCTTTACCGGAGATCACCGCCTGCAGTGCGTCGTCTAGCGACTCACCACCGAGCATTGCCAGGCCCAGGCTGTTGGCTTCCGGCACGATCATGCTGATCGAACCTTGCTTGTCTTGCAGCTTCAAGGCTTTGGCGATGTTGGCTGCGGCTTCGATCAAGGCGGTCGAACCCAAGGAACTACCGGAGATGATCAAGGGACGCTTGGCAGCCAGCAGGGCGGTGGCGATGCGCTGAGCCAGTTCCAATGCTTCGCTGTCCAGGCCTTCAACCGCTGGCGCGCTGGCGTCAATGGCGTGGGCGACGGCGAAACCGATACGGGCCAAGTCATCCGGCGCTGCGTGAACGCATTCTTCGGCAACGTCATCGAGACGGGTCTCGGCAAGGCTGGCGATGAACAACGGGTTCAGTGCGTGTTGGCCGATGTTCTTAACGGCAGCATCGAGCCACGGCTGGACTTTCATCGCAGCGGCCATGTCTTCGGCTTTGCCTTTAACTGCTTGGCGCAGGCCCAAGGCCATACGGGCTGCGGTCTGGGTCAAGTCTTCGCCGAGAACGAAAATCGCATCGTGATCTTCTATATCACGCATGGTCGGGATCGGCAGCGGGCTGTCTTTCAAGACCTTGGCAATCAACCGGATGCGTGCCAGTTCACCGGCCTCGATACCCGAGTAGAAATGCTCAGCACCCACCAGTTCACGCAGGGCGTAGTTGCTTTCAAGGCTGGCGCGGGGTGAGCCGATGCCAACGATGTTGCGACCACGGAGCAAGTCAGCTGCTTTATCAAGAGCGGCATCCAAGCCCAGTTTCACCATGCCGTCGGCCAACAGCGGCTGGCGCGGACGGTCTTCACGGTTGACGTAGCCATAGCCAAAACGGCCACGGTCACACAGGAAGTACTGGTTTACCGAACCGTTGTAACGGTTTTCGATACGGCGGATTTCGCCATAACGTTCACCCGGGCTGATGTTACAACCGCTGGAGCAGCCATGGCAGATGCTCGGCGAGAACTGCATGTCCCACTTGCGGTTGTAGCGCTCGGAGTGAGTCTTGTCGGTGAACACACCGGTCGGGCAGACCTCGGTGAGGTTGCCGGAAAACTCGCTTTCCAGTGCGCCGTCTTCAACGCGACCGAAGTACACGTTGTCGTGAGCGCCGAAAACGCCGAGGTCGGTGCCGCCAGCGTAGTCTTTATAGAAGCGAACACAGCGATAGCAGGCGATGCAGCGGTTCATCTCGTGAGCGATGAACGGGCCGAGTTCCTGGTTTTGGTGAGTACGCTTGGTGAAGCGATAACGACGCTCGTTGTGGCCGGTCATTACCGTCATGTCTTGCAGGTGGCAGTGACCGCCCTCTTCGCAGACCGGGCAGTCATGCGGGTGGTTGGTCATCAGCCATTCGACAACGCTGGCGCGAAACACTTTCGCTTCTTGGTCGTCGATGGAAATCCAGCTGCCGTCGGTGGCAGGGGTCATACAGGACATGACGATACGACCACGGGTGTCGTTCTCATCAGTGAACTGCTTGACTGCGCACTGGCGACAAGCGCCAACGCTGCCAAGGGCGGGGTGCCAGCAGAAATAAGGGATGTCGAGGCCCAGCGACAGACATGCCTGTAACAGGTTGTCTGCGCCATTGACCTCGAGCGCTTTGCCGTCTACGTGGATAGTGGCCATGGTTCAAAGTTCTTCGTTGGCCCGTTGTCAGTGGGCGTGGCTAATGGAATCTCGGTGCTACCCGTATCAAACAGCCTGTTAAGGCGTCATCGGGTACGAGGTCGACGGCTTTATGAGCTACCGACCTTTTCTGTCTTGTTATGCGCCAACCACAGTCGGACTGCTCACCTGAGTCAGGCTACCCACACGTGCCGGGGCAATACCTGCTTCAAATTCCGAGCGGAAATACTTGATGGCTGCGCCCAAAGGTTCCACGGCGCCCGGTGCGTGAGCACAGAACGTCTTGCCAGGGCCGAGGAAGTTGACCAACCCCAACAGCGTTTCGATATCGCCCGGTTGACCTTCGCCGTTTTCAATGGCGCGCAGAATTTTCACGCTCCATGGCAAACCGTCGCGGCAAGGGGTGCAGAAGCCACACGACTCTTGGGAGAAGAACTCTTCCAAGTTACGCATCAACGACACCATGTTGACTTTGTCATCAACTGCCATGGCCAGCCCTGTGCCCATCCGCGTGCCAACTTTGGCAACACCGCCTGCGTAAAACAGGCAGTCCAGATGCTCCGGAAGCAGGAAGCCAGTACCGGCGCCACCTGGCTGCCAGCACTTGAGCTTGAAGCCGTCGCGCATGCCGCCCGCGTAGTCTTCGAACAACTCGCGAGCAGGCAGGCCGAAAGGCAGCTCCCACAGGCCAGGGTTCTTCACTTTGCCGGAGAAGCCCATGAGCTTGGTGCCCATGTCTTCGCTGCCTGGGCGGGCGATGGCTTTGTACCAGTCGTTGCCATTGGCGACGATGGCCGGGACGTTGCACAGCGTTTCAACGTTATTCACGCAGGTCGGCTTGCCCCATACGCCAACGGCGGCGGGGAAGGGCGGCTTGGAGCGTGGGTTGGCACGACGGCCTTCCAGGGAGTTGATCAGTGCGGTCTCTTCACCGCAGATGTAACGCCCGGCGCCGGTGTGCACGATCAGTTCGAAATCGAAACCGGTGCCCAGAATGTTCTTGCCCAGCAGACCTGCGGCTTCGGCTTCTTTCACTGCACGACGCAGATGCACCGCAGCGGTGGTGTACTCGCCACGCAGGAAGATGTAACCGCGGTAAGCCTTCAGCGCCCGAGCGCTGATCAGCATGCCTTCGATCAACAGATGGGGCAGTTGCTCCATCAACATCCGGTCTTTCCAGGTGTTCGGTTCCATCTCATCCGCGTTGCACAGCAAGTAACGGATGTTCATGGATTCGTCTTTCGGCATCAGGCCCCACTTCACGCCAGTGGGGAAGCCCGCACCGCCGCGGCCCTTGAGGCCGGAGTCCTTGACCGCTTGAACGATTTCGTCAGGCGACAGCTCGGCAAACGCCTTGCGCGCGGCGGCGTAACCGTCCTTGCGTTGGTATTCGTCCAGCCACACTGGCTCGCCGTCATCGCGCAAACGCCAGGTCAGCGGATGGGTTTCGGGGGCGCGCGCAATGGTATTGGCGGGACCGAAGGAAGTGATGGTCATAGGTAACCCTCTAACATTTCAGCCACGCCAGCAGGCTGCACGTTGCTAAAAGTATCGTCATCGACCATCACGGCCGGGGCCTTATCGCAATTGCCTAGGCAGCAGACAGGCAGCAAGGTGAAGCGGTCGTCGGCGGTGGTTTGACCCAGGCCGATACCCAGCGAAGACTGAATTTCGCTAACCACTGACTCGTGGCCGGCGATGAAGCAGACCATGCTGTTGCACACCCGAATGATGTGGCGGCCTACCGGCTGGCGGAAGATTTGGCTGTAGAACGTCGCCACGCCTTCAACGTCGCTGGCAGGAATGCCAAGTACTTCGCCGATGGCATGGATAGCGCCATCCGGCACCCAGCCACGTTCATTCTGAACAATTTTCAACGCTTCGATAGACGCCGCGCGCGGGTCTTCGTAGTGGTGCATCTCGTGCTCAATGGCCGAGCGCTCGGTTTCGCTCAAGGCGAAACGGTCTGTCTGGATCAGCGTGCTATTCATGCTTAGCGGTCCACGTCGGCCATAACGAAATCGATACTACCCAGGTACGCAATCAAGTCCGCGACCATGCTGCCTTTGATCACCGAAGGGATCTGCTGCAGGTGCGGGAAGCTTGGGGTGCGAATCCGGGTACGGTAGCTCATGGTGCCGCCGTCGCTCGTCAGGTAATAGCTGTTGATACCCTTGGTCGCTTCAATCATCTGGAACGCTTCGTTGGCCGGCATCACCGGGCCCCACGAAACTTGCAGGAAGTGCGTGATCAAGGTTTCGATGTGCTGCAAGGTGCGCTCTTTGGGCGGCGGCGTCGTCAGCGGGTGATCCGCCTTGTACGGGCCTTCCGGCATGTTGCGCAGGCACTGGCCAATGATCTTGATGCTCTGGCGCATCTCTTCGACGCGCACGATGCAACGATCATAGGCATCGCCATTGGCCGCGAGCGGCACTTCGAATTCGAAGTTTTCGTAGCCCGAATACGGACGTGCTTTACGCAGGTCGAAGTCCAGGCCGGTGGCACGCAGGCTTGGGCCGGTAACGCCCCATTCCAGCGCTTCCTTGGTGTTGTACGCGGCAACGTTGACGGTACGACCCTTCAGGATGCTGTTGTCCAGCGCGGCTTTTTGATACTCGTCCAGACGCTTTGGCATCCAGTCAATGAAGTCCTTGACCAGTTTTTCCCAACCGCGTGGCAAGTCATGCGCAACGCCGCCGATACGGAACCAGGCCGGGTGCAGACGGAAGCCGGTAATGGCTTCGATTACGGTGTACGCGCGTTGACGGTCGGTGAACGTGAAGAACACCGGGGTCATTGCGCCCACGTCCTGGATGTAGGTCCCGAGGAACAGCAGGTGGCTGGTGATACGGAAGAACTCGACCATCATGATACGAATGACGTCGACTTTTTCCGGAACCTTGATGCCGGCCAGCTTCTCGACCGAGAGCACGTACGGCAGGTTGTTCATCACCCCGCCGAGGTAATCGATGCGGTCGGTGTATGGGATGTAACTGTGCCAGGACTGGCGCTCGGCCATCTTCTCGGCACCACGGTGGTGGTAGCCGACGTCCGGGACGCAGTCGACAATCTCTTCACCGTCCAACTGCAAGATGATGCGGAACGCACCGTGGGCAGAAGGGTGGTTCGGGCCCAGGTTGAGGAACATGTAGTCCTCGTTCGTGCCCGAACGCTTCATGCCCCAGTCTTCAGGGCGGAAACGTGCGGCTTCTTCTTCAAGCTGCTGTTTAGCCAGGTTAAGGCTGAACGGATCGAACTCGGTGGCACGTGCCGGGAAGTCTTTGCGCAGCGGGTGACCTTCCCAAGTCGGCGGCATCATGATTCGAGTCAAATGCGGGTGGCCGGCAAAGTCGATGCCGAACATGTCCCACACTTCGCGCTCGTACCAGTTGGCGTTTGGCCAGATACCGGTGATCGTCGGCAGGCTGAGGTCGCTCTCAGACAAGGCGACCTTGATCATCACGTCGCTATTACGCTCGATCGACAGCAGGTGGTAGAACACGCTGAAGTCAGCGCCGGGCAAGCCGCGGCGGTGCGTGCGCAAGCGTTCGTCCATGCCATGCAAGTCGTACAGCATGACGTAGGGTTTTGGCAGCTTGCGCAGGAAGGTCATCACTTCGACCAGTTTCGCGCGGTCAACCCACAACACCGGCATGCCGGTGCGTGTAGGCTGGACGGTGAACGTCTCAGGGCCGAAGCGGGTGTTTAATTCAACGACGACGTCTTGGTCGTCAGCCTTGTAAGGCGGGATGTACAGAGCGGTGTCTGCAGTCATAGGTCTCGATCGCTTTCGGTCAACGTACAGAATGAACCCGGATTCTTGTCTTTTTTATAAAAAGAGTAAGCGGAATCAGACTTCGTCGGGGCTGCGCAGGTTTGTGACCTGAATACGCTGTTCGCGGCGTTGTTCCTTTTGCGACGGCATCTCGGCGCGGTACACGCCTTGATCACCGACAACCCAGGACAGCGGACGACGCTCCTGGCCAATGGATTCCTGCAACAGCATCAAGCCTTGCAGAAAAGCCTCTGGACGGGGCGGGCAGCCAGGCACGTAGACATCCACGGGAAGGAACTTATCCACCCCTTGGACTACAGAGTAGATGTCGTACATGCCACCGGAGTTAGCACACGAGCCCATGGAAATAACCCATTTGGGTTCGAGCATTTGCTCATAGAGACGCTGGATGATCGGCGCCATCTTGATGAAGCACGTCCCGGCAATAACCATGAAATCCGCCTGACGCGGTGATGCCCGGATAACTTCGGCGCCGAAGCGTGCGATGTCATGGGGCGCCGTGAAGGCGGTGGTCATTTCTACATAGCAGCACGACAGGCCGAAGTTGTAGGGCCACAAGGAGTTTTTACGCCCCCAGTTGACCGCACCGTTCAGCACGTCTTCTAGCTTGCCCATGTAGATGTTTTTGTGGACTTGATCTTCTAGCGGGTCGGCAACGATTTCTCGTTGGCCGATTGGATAGTCCTCGTTAGGAGCATCCGGATCGATCTTTGTAAGAGTGTATTGCATCGCCAAAGCCTCATTGTTTCAGCTTCGCTTGCCGAGTACGACGACCTTCAGGAGCCCAATCAAGCGCTCCAACCCGCCATAGGTAGACAAGACCTGCCAACAGAATTGCTATGAAAACGAGAGCTTCGGCGAAGCCGGTCCAGCCGCTTTCGCGAACAGACACAGACCAGGCAAAGAGAAAAAGGGCTTCAATGTCGAAAATCACGAAGAGCATCGCGACCAGATAGAATTTTGCCGAGAGCCGCAAGCGGGCGCCGCCAGTAGGCAGCATGCCGGATTCGAACGGTTCGTTTTTGCTGCGACCCCAAGCTTTACTGCCCAGGAGGCTGGATACACCGAGCATGAAGGCGCAAAGGCCGACAACACCCAAAAGGAAAATGGCGAAGCCCCAGTTATGGGCAATCAGACCTGTCGATTCGGGCATGCTGGTAATCCTTAACAGAGAGCAAAGGTCTCTGAGCTTGAGTAACAACGCAGTGACGATATGTCGCAGCGAAATCAATCCGGGTGATTTTATGGGTAAACAGGTGGCAAGTAAAATTATCTGACTCAAAAAGATTCAGCGGTGCATTCGTTTTTCAACCCCCAACACCGCGCCGAAGCAGACTCTACGGGCATTACACCGCTTTTCGTTAATTATGTTTCTTTTAAACGGCAATGAATAATCGTTTTTATAAATGATAATTAATATCATTTATGGGTGTTTTCTGTAGCCTATCTATTTTTTTAGCGGAACAAGTTCGCGTTAAAAGTCTTTTATCACTGTACGAGCGTTCCGGACAGCTCTGGGTCTGAGCGTTACATAACCGCGACATAACCTTCTCATGTCGCTCATACGTCGGTTTTTTGCACATGATCGGAAACGAAAAAGCCGCCCGATTGGGCGACTTTTTCAGTGCTGCGGTCGAACTTAGTGGAACTGTTCTTCTTCGGTTGAGCCGGTCAGTGCGGTGACGGAGGACGAGCCACCTTGAATCACTGTGGTCATGTCATCGAAGTAGCCTGTACCGACTTCCTGCTGGTGGGCCACGAAGGTGTAACCCTTGGAGGCGTCAGCAAACTCTTGCTCTTGCAGCTTCACGTAGGCGGTCATGTCGTTGCGGGCGTAGTCATGCGCCAGGTTAAACATGCTGTGCCACATGTTGTGAATGCCCGCCAGGGTGATGAACTGGTGCTTGTAGCCCATGGCTGACAGTTCGCGCTGGAACTTGGCGATGGTCGCGTCGTCCAGGTTCTTCTTCCAGTTGAAAGAAGGCGAGCAGTTGTAGGACAGCAGTTGGTCCGGGTATTCCTTTTTGATCGCTTCGGCAAAGCGACGAGCTTCTGCCAGATCCGGTTTGGCGGTTTCACACCAGATCAGATCAGCGTACGGCGCGTAGGCCAAACCGCGAGCGATGGCTTGGTCCAGGCCGGCGCGTACTTTGTAGAACCCTTCTTGAGTCCGCTCGCCGGTCACGAATGGCACGTCGTACGGATCACAGTCAGAGGTCAGCAAGTCAGCTGCGTTAGCGTCGGTACGGGCCAGAATGATGGTCGGTACGCCAGCAACGTCAGCAGCCAAGCGAGCAGCGGTCAGCTTTTGCACCGCTTCTTGGGTTGGCACCAATACCTTACCGCCCATGTGACCGCATTTTTTCACGGACGCCAGTTGGTCTTCGAAGTGCACGCCTGCGGCGCCAGCTTCGATCATGCTTTTCATCAGTTCGTAAGCGTTCAGCACGCCACCAAAGCCTGCCTCGGCGTCGGCAACGATAGGCGCGAAGTAGTCGATGTAGCCTTCGTCACCCGGCGTTTTGCCTGCTTTCCATTGAATCTGGTCAGCACGGCGGAACGAGTTGTTGATGCGCTTGACCACGGTAGGAACCGAGTCCACTGGGTACAGCGATTGGTCAGGGTACATGGACTCTGCGGAGTTGTTGTCCGCAGCCACTTGCCAACCAGACAGATAGATTGCCTGGATGCCAGCCTTGACCTGTTGTACCGCTTGGCCGCCGGTCAAGGCACCCATGCAGTTAACGAAGTCTTTGTCAGGACGGAAAGACGGGTGGGCACCTTGGGTTACAAGGTTCCAGAGCTTTTCAGCGCCCAGTTTGGCGAAGGTATGTTCAGGCTGCACAGAGCCACGCAGGCGGACGACGTCAGCAGCAGAATAATTGCGGGTCACGTTTTTCCAGCGTGGGTTTTCAGCCCAGTCTTTTTCAAGGGCTGCAATTTGCTGTTCGCGTGTCAGTGCCATGGAGATAAGCCTCGTCGCATAGGTCTTGGGTGGAAAATCCTGCTCCGCCAGACGGCCTGATTTCTTAAGGCGCGTTACTGGTTTCTCGCTAATCAGAAGCGTTGGCGGTCAAGCCGGTGTCATGCAGATGAGCCTGAGCGACGATTCAAGGCTCGGTGCAGAGCCTCTGATTGGCGGGAGCGGGGCAATCATGCCTCGCCAGAATTGACCCGTCAAACGTTTTGTAGTGCTTTTTTACTAGCACTACATATTTGCGGTTTTGCGACCAGTAGGTCAGTTTTTGGCGCCAGAGTTTTGAGGCCTGGGGGGATCAGTCGAGCGCGTCGACTTTGACCCGTAAACTCATGTCGCCCCGGCCCTGCGTGCTTCGGCGCTGTACGAGACCGTTTTGATTGGCTTGGGATTGCTCGCTGATACCCGCGAGCGTAATCCACTCCCCCAAGCGGCCGGTGACATTTGTGTCGGTACTTTGAACATTCACTACATCGGGCCGCTCCTGGCTCATCCGATCGTGGTTAGTACTGATGCTCAAGTGCACGGTGTCGCCCGTCAGGCTGGCGGTGACGTAGAAGCCCTGGGTCACGTTGCGGTATTGGGTATCGCTTTTTGCGTAGCCATACGTGTCGGTGCTGGTAGTGGTCAGCGGCACGGATTGGCCGACTTGAATGAGCGCGGGCATGCCTTCACTGGCTTGGACCTGCTGTATGCCGCCGTCTCGGCTGTCGGTGCTGCGGTTGATGATGTGGGTTGGGCCAAGGGATTGGCTGTCTTGGGAGTTGTTGTCGCTAGTGTCGACACTGATCATCAGCCGTTTCGGCGCCTTATCCAATTGCACCAATAAGCTGCGAAGTTCGTCGATCTTGCCGGGTTCGGCGTTGACGATTAACTGGTTGCCGTAGGCGCTGACAGTGCCTTCCTTGCCTAGAAACGACTTGGCTACCGGCAACAAATCGTCGCTGGTTCGATAGTTCAGCTGCACAACTTCCGTTGCTGCTAAAGCGCTGAAACTACAGATCAGCAACAGTGACGTGAAAAAGGTGCGTAGGAACATGTCCGTATCTCCGCAATGGCATTGAGGCGTGAGTTTGACAGTTTGTCGGCCCGGCAGGCACCAAGTTGAATTGCAGACAGCAAAACGCCCCGGTCTTTGCACTTCAGCATAGTCAGCTGGGGTGCAAAGAGCGGGGCGTTATTAGGCTGACAAAGTCCCTGTGGGAGTGAACTTGTTCAAGAAAAAAGCACCTCGGTCTGCCTGATAAGCCGCGGCGCCCTTTAGTCCTTCGCGAACAAGTTCGCTCTCACCGAGATTGCTGAATGGCTTTACCCGCCACGCACCATGTCGACGTGTGGTATCCCGGCTTCGAGGAATTCACCGCTGACGATGGTGAAACCCAGGCGCTCATAGAAGCGCGCGGCATGTACCTGAGCGCTGAGTTTTTGCTGTTTCAGTCCGCGGTTTTCAGCTTCGCCGATCACCGCTTCCATCAGTGCATCGCCCACTTTCAAACCACGCCAGTCCTTGAGCACCGATAAACGACCAATTTCGCCGTCAGGCAACAAGCGAGCGGTGCCAATCGGGAAGTCACCCTCAAACGCCAGAAAGTGCACGGCACCGACGTCCTCGGCATCCCATTCAAGCTCAGGCGGTACGCATTGCTCGGCGATGAAAACGGCTTCTCGGATCCGCCGAATCTCGGCGTTATCTTTCTGCCAGTCGGCGAGATGTACGTAGATTTTATTCATCAGCAAACCCCAGACTTCCTTGTTTAACCAGCTCGCAGAGCAGGTTGCGTCCTTGTTCATCGGCCAGCCATGGGCCGAGGTTTTCAGTGTGTAGGGCGTCAGCGGCGCAGATCAGTTTTAACAAATCGCGCAAGTTGCCCGGTAGCAGGCGGCTCTGGCCGCTGGCGAACAACAGGAGGTCGTCATCGACTTCCGACCAGGCCAGTCGTGCGCTTGGGTTACGGATCAGTACAGCACCTTGTTCCAGGCTGCTGAACAGGTCGTCTTCATCCAGTTCAGGCCCGACCACCATTTCCGGGTAACGCGGTTCGGTCATGAATTGGCCGAACCAGGTCAGCAGCAGGCGCTCGTCGCTCATGTGCTCGGCCAGCAGGCTTTTCAGGCGGTCGAGGGCGTCGTGCTGAATCTGGTGCGGATCGCTGACTGGCTGCGCATCGGCGTCGGAGTAGCGCTCCTCGTCCGGCAAGAACTGGCTCAAGAAGTCAGTGAAGTGGGTCAAGACCTCTGCAGCGCTTGGTGCGCGGAAGCCAACGGAGTATGTCAGGCAGTCATCGACCGCGACGCCGCAGTGGGCCAGGCGTGGTGGCAAGTAGAGCATGTCGCCAGGTTCCAGGGTCCACTCTTCGGTGGCCTGGAAGTCCTTGAGAATACGCAGGTCCGCGTGTTCCAGGAGCGGGCTGTCGGAATCGCACATTTGGCCGATTTTCCAATTGCGCTTGCCGTGACCTTGAAGCAAAAACACGTCGTAATTATCGAAATGCGGCCCAACGCTGCCACCGGGTGCGGCAAAACTGATCATCACATCGTCAATGCGCCAGCTCGGCAGGAAACGAAAGTTCTCCAGCAGTTCGGCAACCTCAGGCACGAACTGATCCACCGCCTGTACCAGCAGGGTCCAGTCACGTTCAGGCAGTTTACTGAATTCGTCTTCAGCAAACGGCCCGCGGCGCATTTCCCAAGGGCGTTCGCCGTTCTCGATGATCAGGCGCGACTCGACTTCTTCTTCCAGGGCAAGACCAGCCAGCTCGTCGGCGTCGATCGGGCTTTGGAAGTCCGGCAATGCCTGACGGATCAGCAGCGGTTTTTTCTGCCAGTAGTCGCGCAGAAATACACGAGCGCTGATGCCGCCCAGAAGTTGAAGAGGAATATCAGGATTCATGTGTAGCCTCGGGAATGAAAACGCCCGGCGCAGCCGGCCGGGCGTGGTACAGCATCGTTGCAGGTCAGATGCGTGTGGCTTGAGCCACGGCGCTGCCGATGTAGTTGGCCGGGGTCAGCTTTTTCAGCTCGGCCTTGGCTTCGGCGGGCATTTCCAGGCCGTCGATGAAAGTTTGCAGCGCTTCAGGGCTGATGCCCTTGCCGCGCGTCAACTCTTTGAGTTTTTCGTACGGGTTTTCGATGTTATAGCGACGCATCACCGTTTGAATCGGCTCAGCCAGAACTTCCCAGCACGCATCCAGATCAGCTGCGATTTTCGCCGCGTTGAGTTCCAGTTTGCTGATGCCTTTGAGGCTGGCTTCGTACGCAATGATGCTGTGTGCAAAGCCCACGCCCAGGTTGCGCAAGACGGTGGAGTCCGTCAGGTCACGCTGCCAGCGGG
>NZ_JAMFRV010000450.1 GCF_026224925.1 Pseudomonas sp.
AATAAACTCATCGGCCCGAGCTTTGCGTGCGGCTTCCCACAATTGAGCGTCAGTGGCGTCAGGCTTGCCGTACAGCAGGTTGTCACGAATCGATCGATGCAGTAATGAGGTGTCCTGGGTGATCATGCCGACGCGCTCACGCAAGCTCTCCTGCGCGACGTGGGAGATGTCTTGACCATCAATCAGAATGCGCCCGCCTTGTAGGTCATACAAACGCAGCAGCAGGTTGACCAGCGTTGATTTGCCCGCACCCGATGGACCAATCAAACCGATTTTTTCCCCGGGCTTGATGTTCAGATTCAAGCCGCCAATGATTCCGCTGCTTTTGCCGTAGTGGAAGTCGACGTTTTCAAATTTCACACCGCCTTTGTCGACTATCAGTTTCGGCGCCTTGTCGCGGTCGGTCACGCTGACCGGTTGGGCGATGGTCTGCAGACCGTCCTGGACCATGCCGATGTTTTCAAAGATGCCGTTGACCACCCACATGATCCAGCCCGACATGTTGACGATGCGGATCGCCAAGCCTGTAGCCAATGCGATGGCGCCAACGGTGATCGAGGATTGCGTCCACAGCCACAACGCCAGCCCGGTGGTGGTCACGATCAAAATCCCGTTCAAACTGGTGATGACCGTGTCCATCTCAGTCACCACACGACCCGCCAGTTGGGTCTTTTCAGTCTGTTCGGTGATGGCTTCCCGAGCATACTGCTGCTCGAAATTGGTGTGGGCGAACAGCTTGAGGGTGGCGATGTTGGTGTAGCCATCGACAATTCGCCCCATGAGTTTCGAGCGCGCCTCCGAGGACACTACTGAGCGCTCTTTGACCCGCGGCACGAAGTAACACAGCGCCGCGATGTAACCGGCGATCCACGTCAGCAGCGGGATCATCAGGCGCCAGTCTGCTTCGGCGAACAGCACCAGCGAGCCGATGGCGTAGATCAGCACGTGCCATAACGCGTCGACTGCCTGCACGGCTGAATCGCGTAGTGAGTTGCCGGTCTGCATGATTCGCTGAGCAATGCGCCCGGCGAAGTCGTTTTGGAAAAAATTGATGCTCTGCTTGAGGACGTAACTGTGGTTCTGCCAGCGGATCATGCTGGTCATACCGGGGCTGATGGTCTGGTGCACCAGCAGGTCATGCAGGCCGACAAAAACCGGTCGGAACAACAGGGTCACGACCATCATCCAGATCAGTTCATTGCGGTGCACGCTGAAGAAGTTCGGGTCGGGCACGCCTTGGGCCAGGTCGATGATCCGGCTCAAATAACTGAACAGCGCCACTTCGATCAGCGCACCGATCAGGCCGACCACAAGCAATGCAGCAAAGCTGGGCCAGACCTGGCGCAGGTAGTAAACATAAAACGACAGGACTTTACTCGGAGGAGCCGCAGTAGGGGCATCGCGGAACACATTTATCAATTGCTCGAAACGGCGATAAAACATTAGCTCTGACGCCCACTGCAGTGGGCTCTCCTTGCAGGTGGAATAGCTCCCCATCCGACCGCGTGAAACCGGATTTGCTCATGCCGATTTCACATTGGCCAATGTGGATTGACTCAGTCGATGCGTTTGGCGGATTTGATCAGCACGGGTACTGTTGGCACGTTTTGCATGCCTTGTTTGGAAGCGGTCGGGGTCTGGGCGATCATGTCGACGACGTCCATGCCCTTGACCACCTTGCCGAACACCGCATACCCAAGCCGGCCTGGTGTGCTGTCCAGCGAATCGTTGTCACGGTGGTTGATAAAGAACTGGCTAGTGGCGGAGTTCACGTCCGAGGTGCGCGCCATGGCGATCGTACCGCGAACGTTATGCAGGCCATTGCCCGCTTCGTTCTGGATCGGGTCCTTGGTCGGTTTTTGCATCATCGACGAAGTGAAACCACCGCCCTGGATCATGAACCCTGGAATCACTCGGTGAAAAATAGTGTTGGCGTAGAAACCGCTGTCGACATACCCCAGAAAATTCTGGGTGCTGATCGGCGCTTTGGTGTCTTCAAGCTCGATCTCGATCTGCCCCATGTCCGTGGTCAACAGCACGTGAGTAGGCTTGCCGGCCGGTTGTGCAGCCATCAGGTTGGCAGCAAACAGCAGGGAACAGGCGGCAAAGGCAATTTTTTTCAACATGAGTCAGTAATCCTGGCGGGTGGTTTCGACTGTGCGACAGCAAGGCACGGCGGCGTAATCAGGCGCACAAGGTAAGCACGTTTGGGTTTTTTTGGACAGTGCCGGGCGGCTACGACGCTTCAACACTGTCGAGAAATTCGAGCAGAGTCCGATTGAAAGTCTCCGGTTGGTCCAACGGCGTTGCGTGCCGGGAGTCTTCGATCACAACCAATCGTGCGTCTCGGATCATGTCGACGTATAGCCGCTTCAGGGCCACCGGCGTGTAGTCGTGATCGGCACTGACGATCAGCGTGGGGCAAGTGATTCGCGACAGCTTGCTCATCACCCCCCAACCCACAATCGCATCGAAACTCGCCAAATACGCGCGTTTGTCGTTTCGTCCCCAGCGCTCAGCGATTTTGCGTCGCAGGTCGGCCTGTTCAGGTTTGGGGAACAGGTTTCTGCCCAGGCCTATGCCGATGACGCGCATGCTCAGTAAGCGACCCATGCCCCAGCGCTTGGCCCACTGCAGCAGGTCTTTGGCGTACGTGATTTTGACTTGCGGCCCGCTGTTGACGATGCACAGGCTCTTGAGCAAGTGCGGGTGATCGACAGCCAACTGGAAGCCGATCATCCCGCCCATGGACAACCCGACCAAGTGCACGGGGCCTAGTTGCAGATGCTCGATCAGCGCTTCGAGGTCGGCGGTAAAGCCGGGGATGCTGTAGCGCTCTCTGGGTTTGTCAGAGCGACCATGGCCACGAACGTCCATGGCAATGACGCGGTAATGCGCTGCCAGTGCCGGGATTTGGTATTCCCAGTCCTGGCAGCTAGAGCCCAACCCGTGCACCAACAGCAGCGGCGAACCCTGGCCATATTCTTCGTAGTGCAATGAACAGCCGTCATGCTCAAAAAAGGCCATGGGCAGTCTCCGTGTCAGACTTGTAGGGGCGCCGCAAAGGCGGCAGTCAGCGGCGCCGTGTCGAAGTTACGAATCAAGTCGGTAAGAATCTGCGTCGCAGGTCCCAACGGTTTGTCTTTGTTGGCGTAAAGGTAGAACACCGGGTGACGGCTGCCGCCTTGATCCAGTGGCAGCGCCTTAAGCAGCCCTTCTTTTAGCTCACGTTCGATCATATGCCGTGGCAACCAGGCGAACCCCAGGCCGCTGCTGACAAAGGTCGCTGCTGTGGCCAGACTACCGACGGTCCAGCGTTGTTCTGCGCCGAGCCAGCCGACATCACGCGGTTGTGAGCGGCCAGAGTCACGAATGACCACTTGTAGTTGGCTTTCCAGGTCTTGAAAGGTCAGCATCCGTTGCATCTGATGCAGTGGGTGTTCTGGATGGGCGACCGCGACAAACTCTACCGCGCTCAACTCGCTGCCCAGATTCCCAGGAATACTGAAACCGCTGATGGCCAGATCAGCCACGCCCTCAAGCAATACCTCCTCGACACCGGACAACACCTCCTCTCGTAAACGCACACGGCAGCCACGGCTTTGCGGCATAAACGCGGTCAGTGCGCGAACCAGTCGAGCGTTGGGGTAAGCGGCATCGACCACCAGCCGCACCTCTGCCTCCCAACCCTGTTCCATATGATGGGCCAGGTCTTCGAGCTGGCTGGCGGATTTCACCAGTTGCCGCGAGCGCCGCAGCAGCACGCCACCGGCATCGGTCAACACGGCTTTGCGCCCGTCGATGCGCAGCAACGGCACACCGAGTTGGTCCTGCATGCGCGCCACGGTATAGCTCACCGACGATTGCGAACGGTGCAAGGCTTCGGCCGCTTGGGCGAAGCCGCCATGGTCGACCACCGCTTGTAATGTTCGCCATTGATCAAGGGTCACGCGGGGCGCTTTCATGATTGGATCCTCTTGCCCTAAAGTGGCACCTCAAAAATGGAGTCTGCCGAATGAAGAAATTCTGTTGTGTGTTGTTGGCAATGCTGCCCGTCAGTGCTTTTGCCTACCCGATTGACGTTGAGAAGCACCTCACGGGTGTCAGCGTTAGCTACACCAGCCACGATACTGATTACGACCTCGGCTCCATCACCCTGGATAACTATGGCGACACGGCTGCCGAGTGCACCGTGGTGTTCATCAACGGGCCGGAGTCGCCGCGCACCCGTCGGGTGCAAATACCCGCAAAAAGTAGCGTGGACTCATCGGCCAAGTTCACCCGAAGCATTATCAAGCTGCGGATCAAACTGACCTGCGTGGCTAAATAGCACTGCGATAGGGGCATGCTTTGCGCTTTAACGAGAGTAGTGCCCTGCTTTCGATAAAACAATTTATTAGATGGTTTGGAGCGAATATTTACGCTTTTTAATCGATATGGTCACCGCTAACCTTCACTCCATCGACTTAAGACATCTTTGATGGAGACAACCACCATGTCCCGCGTACTGATCATTGAAAGCAGCGCCCGCCAGCAAGATTCGGTTTCACGTCAACTGACCCAGCAATTCATTGGTCAGTGGCAAGCGGCTCACCCGGCTGATCAAATCACCGTGCGGGACTTGGCCACTCATCCGGTACCGCACCTGGATTCCACGTTGATGGGCGGCTGGATGAAACCTGCCGACCAGCGCAACGAAGCTGAGCAATCCGCGTTGCAACGCTCTGACCTATTGACGAACGAGCTGGTCGCAGCAGACGTTCTGGTGTTGGCTGCCCCCATGTACAATTTCGCGATCCCTAGCACCCTGAAAGCCTGGTTCGACCACGTGTTGCGTGCAGGCGTGACATTTAAATACGGCGAAACCGGCCCCCAAGGCCTGCTGATTGGCAAACGTGCTTATGTGCTGACTGCGCGCGGCGGTATCTACGCCGGTAGCAGCCTCGATCATCAAGAACCCTACCTGCGCCAAGTGCTCGGCTTCGTTGGCATTCACGATGTAACGTTTATCCATGCTGAAGGTCTGAACATGGGTGGTGACTTCCTTGAGAAAGGTTTGAACCAGGCGAAAGCCAAACTCGCTCAGGTTGCCTGAGTCGACCGCTCTACCGACTTCCCTTTGGTACCTTTTGCTCCTTCGGTACACAGCCCGGCCATCGAATTGATGAGTCGGGCTTTTTATTGGGCGGCCGTTGGACAGCGTCATTTACTCATCCTGGACCCTTTGAAAGAGGTCCGCGTGAACCAACCAAGCAACAAAGAAAGGTGTTTTCAGTAAAGAAACTCGGCCTCGGCGCTCGAAACCGTTAATCTATGCGACTGTTTTTTTGTTTTTCGTCGAGGTAACACCCGTGTTTTCCCAATTCGCCCTGCACGAACGCCTGCTTAAAGCCGTGGCCGAGCTTAATTTTGTCGAGCCCACGCCTGTGCAAGCAGCGGCCATTCCGCTGGCACTGGAAGGACGTGACCTGCGGGTGACTGCGCAAACCGGTAGCGGCAAAACCGCAGCCTTTGTGTTGCCAATGCTTAACCGCCTGATGGGCCCGGCCAAGGTTCGCGTCGACATCCGCGCCGTGATCTTGCTGCCCACCCGCGAGCTGGCGCAGCAAACCCTTAAGGAAGTTGAGCGTTTCTCTCAGTTCACTTTCATCAAATCCGGCCTGATCACCGGTGGCGAAGACTTTAAAGTCCAGGCCGCCATGTTGCGCAAGGTTCCGGACATTTTGATCGGCACACCGGGTCGCCTGCTGGAGCAGCTCAATGCTGGCAATCTGGACCTGTCCCAAGTCGAACTGCTGATTCTCGACGAAGC
>NZ_JAMFRV010000046.1 GCF_026224925.1 Pseudomonas sp.
CGGATCCGGTACCGTGTCGCTGGTGAGCAACAGACCGGCCAATGGCACGCCGTTCATGGCCGCGAGGCTGACCGCGAGGATAATGTCATCGCGGTCGCCAGGCGTTACCACCAGTACGCCGGGCTTGAGCAGTGCAACTGTGTTGAGCACGGTGCGTGCACAGATGATGACTTTCGACATCCGCCGCTGCTCGTAGTCGCCAGCGTTGAGGATTTGCGCCCCCAGTAACTCGGCCACGTCTCGGGTGCGGGGGTCATTTAGATCAGCTTGAAACGGGATACAGCCCAGCAGGCGGAACTCGCCGCTGCGCAGGAGTGGCGAGTGTTCTTTCAGGCGAGAGGCGAAGGCTTCCATGCTTTCGTCGGTGCGCACTTTGTTCAGGATCACACCGAGGACTTTCGGGTCCCGCGGGCCACCGAACAGCTGCGCCTGTAATTCCACCCGGCCGGACAGTTCGCTGAGCACGTCATTTTCCGGCGCGGAGACAAGGATGACATCCGCGTCCAGACTTTTAGCCAAATGCAGATTGACCCGCGCGGCATAGCTGGCGTGGCGAGTCGGGACCATGCCTTCGACGATCAGCACGTCTTTGCCAACTGCGGCTTCCTGGTAGAGCTGGATGATTTCTTCCAGCAGTTCATCCAACTGACCATCGCCAAGCATTCGCTCGACGTGCGCCAACGCGAGCGGTTTAGGCGGCTTGAGACCGTGGGTACGGGCGATAAGCTCTGTCGAACGCTCAGGCCCCGTATCGCCAGGATGCGGTTGGGCAATAGGCTTGAAAAAGCCAACCTGGAGCCCTGCGCGTTCAAGTGTGCGCACCAGGCCCAGGCTGATGGAGGTCAAACCCACACCAAAGTCGGTAGGGGCGATGAAAAAAGTTTGCATGCGGACATCTCGATTGAGCAGTGCAAGGGCAGCAATGGGCTGCCAGGCAAAAATATCGGTTTACGTCACGTACTTATATTTTTCAGATCACGGCTTTCAGGTCACGGCGCTGTTGTTTCGCGGTAACTCAGTGGGGTGTAAGGTTATCGTTATCTGTGCTCCGCGCACACCAGCCGCAGACAAAGGTTTGATCTATTGTGCTGCTGTGCAATGGGCCGTCCGTCAGAGTTGCGTTCGCTTTCGGACGAGGGCTTGGTTAAACTTGCTCGTTCTTCAATTCTCAAGCAAAGGTCTCGCCCCATGCCGATCGCCGCGAACAAGGCTGTCTCCATCGACTATACCCTGACCAACGACGCTGGTGAGGTCATCGACAGTTCTGCTGGCGGCGCGCCGCTGGTCTACCTGCAGGGTGCAGGTAACATCATCCCTGGGCTGGAAAAAGCACTGGATGGCAAGAATGTTGGCGACCAACTGAAAGTCTCCATCGAACCCGAAGACGCTTACGGCGAGTACCAGTCTGAACTGGTCAGTACCCTGAGCCGCAGCATGTTCGAAGGCGTCGATGAACTCGAAGTGGGTATGCAATTCCACGCTTCCGGCCCTGACGGCAGCATGCAAATCGTTACCGTCCGTGATCTGGATGGTGATGACGTTACCGTTGATGGCAACCATCCGTTGGCCGGTCAGCGCCTGAATTTCGACGTCAAAATCGTTGAAATTCGCGATGCCAGCCAAGAAGAAGTTGCCCATGGTCACGTGCATGGCGAAGGCGGCCATCACCACTGATTTGTGCTGCTAAGCTGAGTTAACCGGCAAGGCGCCCTGACAGGTAGTGTTAAAACGACGGGTTCGTTTTCGCAGCCTGATGCGGGCGCCTTTTTAGTCCGCTAGTTATTTGGAGTTCGTCATGAGCGCTTTTCACGACACGGTATTAAAAGCTCTGGATGGCCAGGACCTGCCTCTCACGCCTCTTAAAGGCAAAGTAGTGTTGGTCGTTAACGTCGCATCAAAGTGCGGCCTGACACCGCAATACGCAGCGCTGGAGAAGCTTTATCAGGATTTTCACGATAAAGGTTTCAGCGTGCTGGGTCTGCCCTGCAACCAGTTCGCTGGTCAGGAACCTGGCACCCAAGAAGAAATCCAAACCTTCTGCAGCGTGAACTATGGCGTTACTTTTCCGTTGGGCGGCAAGCTCGACGTAAATGGTGATCACCGCCATTCGTTATACCGTTTGCTGGCCGGTGAAGGCGCTGAGTTTCCAGGCGACATCACTTGGAATTTCGAAAAGTTTCTAGTGGGTAAAGACGGCCGGGTACTCGCGCGGTTCTCGCCACGCACGCCGCCAGACGATCCTGCGGTGATTCAAGCAATAGAAAAAGCACTCAAGTGATTTAATCGCTTCGCCCGCCGGGTTGCGGTCTTGCAGTCCCGGCACGCCGCTCCCTCATCACGACCCTCATCGCCCCCTTTTTGTTGTTCAATTGCCCCCGCGAGTTGCCCTTAATCACCGCAATCAATAGTGCTGGCATCGACGGGATGACCGGTCATATGCTGAGCGCCATGGCATCCCCCACTGGATCCCCGAGGAGCATTAAATGCCCGTTAAAGCTTTGTTCAAACCCTTCAGCCTGGGCAGTTTGCAGTTGCCGTCTCGCGTGGTAATGGCACCGATGACCCGTTCGTTTTCTCCGGGCGGCGTGCCGAACTCCAAGGTCATTGAGTATTACCGTCGTCGGGCCGCTGCGGGTGTTGGTTTGATCATCACCGAGGGCACCACGGTCAACCACAAAGCCTCTAACGGTTACCCGAACGTTCCGCAATTTTTTGGCGAAGCGCCCTTGGCAGGCTGGAAAAAGGTTGTCGATGCGGTACATGCCGCCGGTGCCAAAATCGTCCCACAACTGTGGCACGTGGGCGCAGTACGTCGCTTGGGTACTGAGCCCAATGGTGAAGTGCCCGCTTACGGCCCCATGGAAAAGCTCAAGGACGATCAAGTTGTGGTTCATGGCATGTCGAAACAAGACATCCGGGACGTGATCGATGCGTTCGCTCAAGCCGCCAGCGACGCCAAAGCCATCGGCATGGACGGCGT
Source organism: Pseudomonas sp. (assembly GCF_026224925.1). GTDB lineage: Bacteria > Pseudomonadota > Gammaproteobacteria > Pseudomonadales > Pseudomonadaceae > Aquipseudomonas. Next base: position 2,981 of record NZ_JAMFRV010000046.1, read on the forward strand.
CGAAATCCATGGCGCCCACGGTTACATCGTCGATCAGTTTTTCTGGGAAGGCACCAACCAGCGCACCGACGAATACGGCGGCGATCTGGCGGGTCGCTCGCGTTTCGCCATTGAGTTGATCAAGGCAGTACGTGCTGCGGTCGGTCCTGACTTTCCGATCATTTTCCGTTTCTCTCAATGGAAGCAGCAGGATTACACCGCGCGCCTGGTCCTTACTCCTGAAGCGTTGGGCGAATTCCTCAAGCCACTGTCCGATGCTGGCGTGGATATTTTCCACTGTTCGACACGTCGGTTTTGGGAGCCAGAGTTTGAAGGTTCTGACCTCAACCTTGCCGGTTGGACGCGCAAACTGACGGGTAAACCGACGATTACCGTGGGCAGCGTCGGGCTGGATGGCGAGTTCTTGCAGTTCATGGTCAACACCGACAAAGTCGCGCAACCAGCGAGCCTGGACAATTTGCTGAAACGCCTGAACGACGACGAATTTGATCTCGTAGCGGTCGGCCGTGCGTTGTTGGTCGATCCAGATTGGGCGCAAAAAGTACGCGATGGCCGCGAGGAGGACATCCTCCCCTTCAGTCGTGAGGCGTTAACCACGTTGGTTTGATGCAAACGGTAGGATTGAGACTCTGTGGGACCGAATTTATTCGGGAAGCGGGCGACGCGGTTTATCAGGCATACCGCGGCGCTCCCTTCATCGCGAACAAGTTCGCTCCCACCGGGGACTGTGAATTGCCCTCAAACATAGAATCTTCCACAGGGATTTGGGCTACTGCAAATAGTTGAAATTGCCTACAGTTGAACATGCCCCATCGGCATCACTTTGCCCTGCTCGATTGCAATCCGTAGCTGCCTTTCGAACACGTCGATAATCGCCTCCCAACCCTGACGACTGGCGTGCTGCCGCGCATTCAGGCGGACCCTGCGCAAGGTTTCGCTATCTTCGAGTACCCAGCGTGCGGCGTCGATAAAACCTTCCTCATTCCCAGGCATCGCCAGAGCGCCATTGTGGCCGTGGCGAATGTGCTGCGCGGCGGCCGCTTCGTCATAGGCGATAACGCCCAGCCCCGAGGCCAACGCTTCCAGCACCACGTTACCGAAGGTTTCAGTCAGGCTCGGGAACACAAACAGGTCGGCGGATGCATAGTGCGCCGCTAATGATTCCCCGCGCTGCATCCCACAGAAGACTGCGTCCGGCAGCTGTTGTTCTAACGCGGCGCGTTGAGGGCCGTCGCCCACCACGATCATCTTCAATCTCTGTCGTGGATACGTCGTTTGTAAGGCTTCAAAACTGGTTTTCAACAGCCCAAGATTTTTCTCTGGCGCAAGCCTGCCGACGTGCAGCACAGCAATGTCGCCGCCCTTCAATCCCCAACTTTCCCTTAGAGCCGTCGAGCGCTTCGCAGGGTGGAACAGCTGGCTGTCGACTCCGCGCGCGAGTAGTTCAATACGCTCGAACCCACGACGTTCCAGTTCCAGTTTCTGACTGATACTGGGCACCACCGTCATCTGTGAGCGATTGTGAAACCAACGCAGATAGTGGGTCAGTACGCGCGTAAAAAAACCGAACCCATACTCGATGCTGTACTGCTGGAAGTTGGTGTGAAAGCCACTGATGACATTGATCCCCAGACGCCTCGCGGCGCGCAACGCAGACAAACCCAGCGGCCCTTCGGTTGCGATGTACAACACATCAGGTCGTTGCCGCGTCCAGCGCCGCAGCAGCTTATGCATCGACGACTGCCCCCATTGCAAACCTGAGTAACCCGGAATCGGCCAGCCACGGCACAACAACAGATCGGCGCCCACCGTTTGGCTATGGTCGTCCACTTGGCGCGGCCGAACCAGTTCGACGCGATGCCCGCGCAAGCGCAAACCGTCACACAGCCGGCCAAGCGTATTGGCCACGCCGTTGATTTCAGGCGGGAAGGTTTCGGTGACCAGGGTGACGTGTAGAGGTGCGTTCATGGAATCAGTGTCGACTGAACTCATGTCGCGGAGATGGCTGTTGAGTGATGAAATTGTGACGCAGGGGGTATTAATGGATTTATAAGTGGCGCAATGAGCCATTTATCAATATTCCGGACCGATACTTCTGTATTTGTTAATTCAAATTTAATGAGGGAGGTGTTAAGCAAGGCAATGCCTCAATTGGTCCCGGGTTGTATCCCTTCGATTACCTGCGGGGTAATTGAGCCAATACGAGCCATGGATAGAATCGGCGATGTCTTCTGCAAACACGGTGTGCCTATCAGCACCGAACAGAACACAAACCCATCCATGTTCAACTCGGGAAATCACCACCATGCCAACCTTTATGCTCCATACCCTTCAATCAGCCCCGGAAAAATCCAAACAAACCCTCCAGCTACTCACCGAGAAATTCGGATTCCTGCCGAACGTCATGGCCACGATGGCTGAGAGCCCGGTTTTGCTTAACGGGTTTGCTGGCAGCTTCGGCAGTTTTCACGGCGGTAGCTTGGATGAATGCGAGAAGCAAACCCTGCTGTTGACCAATGCGGTTACGCTCAAATGCCCATGGACGGTTGCGGCGCACTCTACGTTTGCTCTTGAGGACGGTATGTCGCAGGGTGATGTCGACGCTATTCGCAGCGGAAAACTACCCAAGGACGCGAAGTATTCGGCGCTTTCGGCAATCAGCAGAGCCTTGATGGAAAAGCGCGGGAATCTGACTGAGGTTGATATACAAGCCTTCATCTCTGCGGGATATTCCCAGAGTCAGTTTTTCGAAGTCATCATCAGTATCGGTATTTCGACGATGGCGGCCACCACGACAAACATGGCCAATACCCCGGTTGAGGAGCGCTTTCAGCCTCAGGTCTGGTCGCCCGCTTAACGGGTAGAAGTGCGTAGGGTTTGGGTAGCGCCGAACCCTGCACGGTCAAATTCGAGCCTAATCGCGAACGGAGCAAGTGATGAATTCAACGAGCATCACCACCAAGGCGCCGGCCACCGAGCTGGGGATTTTGCTGCGCTATTGGCGCGATATGCGCGGCAAAAGTCAGCTCGAGCTGTCGCTGGATACGGGTGTGTCGCAGCGGCATATCAGCTTTATCGAGAGTGGCCGCAGCGTTCCCGGCCGCTTAACATTGATGGACATCGCGCAGTCACTGGACATTCCTCTGCGCGATCGCAACAGCCTGTTGTTAGCGTCGGGCTATGCACCTATGTACTCCGAGAGCGCTTGGGATGCTTTGGAAATGCATAGCGTGACCAAAGCCCTGCAGCGGATTCTGCGCCAGCATGAGCCGTTCCCGGCGGTGGTGATGGATCGTTACTGGAATGTGCTAATGACCAACGTGTCTGCGCCGCGTTTCTTTAACTGCTTTATCGACATGACCGCGCGTAAAAGTCCCAGGAATATGCTGCACCTGATGTTTGATCCACAGGGGATGCGCCCGTTTGTGGCCGATTGGGAAGGGGTGGCAAAAAGTTTGATCCAACGGGTGCATCGAGAATCCGTCGGGCGAGTTGTCGATGAGAAGACCAAAAAATTACTGGCTGATTTGGTCGCTTATCCCGACCTAAAAACTCAATGGAAGGCTGCCGAAGGACCAAGCGTGCAACCTGTCATGCCCTTCATACCGCTGAGTTTCATTAAAGACGGCAATATTCTTAACTACTTTTCGATGGTCACAACCGTTGGGACCCCGCAAACCATTGCCGCACAAGAGTTGCGAATCGAATGCCTGTGTCCTGCCGACGACGCGACCGAGCGGCTTCATGTTCAGATGATGGTGATCCGGTGAGGGATCACCAAACGTACGTCATTAACCTAAGGTACGAACCAGATTAGTGATGATTTCGCTCAATGCTTCAGCGTCCGGCCCTGACACTCGGTGCTCGTCAGCGAAGGAGTACGCAACAGAAAACAAACCTGCGTTGACGAATGAATAGGTAGGTTCTTCTTTGTCGAGAATACATTGCACTGTTGCATTGGTCAGAGAAGTCGAGTCGATGACCAAACGTTCAGTCAGGTTGTTCACGCCGTTGATAAATACTTCGTCGGGATTCATCCCAGACAGTGCCGCGCTCAGAAGAGGGCGCACGGTATTTGCTAAATTTTCCCAGCCTTCCTGGTGACTGGCTACTGCTGGGTTAATTACTTTGCTCATGAATATCATCCTTTATTTCGCGTCCATGCTATCGAGCATCATGCTCATATCGGTGTTGCAAATGGACTTGTTGGTGTGGAGGAGTCATTAGAGCGGATTGCATCAGTTGCAAACACATAGATAAATATTATGTGCGGTGTCTACGCCCAGTAACCTGTTTCTCCACGGCCAGATGCCCACCTTCACTGACCCAAAATAACGTAGCACCCGCCACGGCTGCGGGCATCATCAGCAAGTTGACGAACGGTATCAGCAGCACCAAATAGACAATTGCGCCAAAACCCAAGCTCTGCCAACGCTTCTGCCG
>NZ_JAMFRV010000451.1 GCF_026224925.1 Pseudomonas sp.
AGTGGTGAAGCACCGGTCAGAATTGACACCGGGTTTCAACTGATTGATCGGGCCAGTACCTAAAACTACCCCGACAGCCTGTAACTCTGCTCCCTGTGGGACCGAATTCATTCGGGAAGCGGGCGGCGCAGTTTGTCTGATAGGCCGGGTTGCGTCTTTCCCGAATGAATTCGGTCCCACTGCATAACTTTCGATCTCCAAAACCCTAACCATACCCATTGAATGATTGCGCAATCAGTGTAATATCCGCCAACAGAGCCATGGACAAAACCCAAGTCTCGTTTTTTTTGACTGCAAATGATTGCGCAACCATTACCAGAAAATACCTAAGGAATTTCACCTCTGCACCGCCACACGACACCGTTTTCACAATAAGGAAAATAAAAAGTGAACAACCCGATGCGCTCTGTAGCGACGAAAACCAACGTCCGCTATTTGATTCTGGTGATGATTTTCATCGTCACCGTGTTCAATTACGTCGACCGCGCCACGCTGTCGATTGCCGCCCCCAGCCTGCGCAAAGACCTTGGTTTTGATGCCGTGACCATGGGCATCGCCTTTTCTGCATTTGGCTGGGCCTACACCTGGTTGCAAATACCCGGCGGCATTATTCTGGACCGCTTCGGCTCTCGGCTTGTGTTGGGCCTGAGTTTGATTCTGTGGTCGGTGCTGACCTTTTTGCAGGGCTACGTCGACCTCTTCAGCTCAGCGTTTGTAGCGCTGTTTGTGTTGCGCTTTTTGATGGGCGCAGCCGAAGCACCGGCCTTCCCGGCCAACAACCGGCTTACGGTGATGTGGTTTCCGCGTCACGAACGCGGGCTGGCCACGGCAGTGTTTCAATCAGCACAATATTTCGCCCTGGCAGCGTTTACCCCGATCATGGTCTGGACCCTCAGCACCTTCGGCTGGCAGCACGTGTTTTTCTCCACCGGTGTTGCCGGCATCCTGATCGGCCTGTTGTGGTTCCGCATGGTCCACGAGCCGCGCAAGGACAAACGGGTCAATCAGGCGGAAATCGACTACATCGAAGCCGGCGGTGGCCTGCCTTCCATGGGCGATGCGCCGATCCCTTTCAGTTGGAAACGCGTGCGCACCATTGGCGGCAACCGGATGATGCTCGGCATCTACCTTGGCCAGTTCTGTCTCACGTCGATCACCTGGTTCTTCCTCACCTGGTTTCCGACGTACTTGATCGAAGCCAAAGGCATGACCCTACTCAAAGTCGGTCTGGTGGCGGCGATTCCGCCCATCGCCGGTTGCCTTGGTGGTGTGATCGGCGGTCTCTGGTCCGATTGGATGCTGCGCAAAGGCTACAGCCTCACCGCCGCGCGCAAGACCCCAATCATCTGCGGTTTGTTGCTGTCCAGCAGCATCGTGGTAGCCAACTACACGCAGTCAATCCCGCTGGTAATCCTGGTGATGTCTATCGCGTTCTTCGCCAAAGGCGTCGGCAATCTGGGCTGGTGCATCGTCGGTGACGTCTCGCCTAAACGTGCCATGGGCGTCAGCGGCGCGATGTTCAACTTCTGCGGCAACCTGGCCAGCATCGTCACCCCCATTGCTATCGGCGTGATGATCAATCAGCTCGGCTCATTCGACGTCGCGCTGATGTACGTCGCTGCCATGGGCCTGCTGGGTGCGTTCGCCTATCTGTTCATCGTCGGCCCGTTAAAACGCCTCGAACTCGACGAGCCGCAAGACCCACCCGTCAACCCTTTACCGAGTGATGCCCAGCTCCGCGAGCTGCGCCAATCCCATTCATAAAAGCTCGTTTAATTGATCATCAGGAGAACTCCCATGTCCGCATCACCACTCGCCCGCAAATCTTCGGATGACGACCGTATTGCCTGGGTTCGCGTGTCCTCGGTATTCCTGCCGCTGGCCAACCCGATCAGTGACGCAAAAGTCCTCACCGGTCGGCAGAAGCCCATGACCGAAATCGCCATGCTGTTTGTCGAGATCGAAACCGTCGACGGCCATAGCGGCCTTGGTTTCAGCTACTCCAAACGTGCGGGCGGCCCCGGCCAGTTTGCCCATGCCCAAGAAATCGCCCCGGCATTGCTCGACGAGAACCCCAGCGACATCTCCAAGCTGTGGACCAAGCTGTGCTGGGCCGGCGCATCGGTGGGCCGCAGCGGTCTGTCGACCCAAGCCATCGGTGCGTTCGACGTCGCCTTGTGGGATTTGAAAGCCAAGCGCGCCAACTTGTCCCTGGCGCGGTTGCTGGGCGCACAGCGTGATTCGGTACGCTGCTACAACACCTCGGGCGGTTTCCTGCACACCCCCCTTGATCAATTGATGAAGAACACCGACCTGTCGCGGGAAAAAGGCATCGGCGGCATCAAACTCAAGGTGGGCCAGCCGAACTGGGAAGTCGACTTGCACCGGGTCAGCACCGTGCGCAAGCACTTGGGCGACAACTTCCCGTTGATGGTCGATGCCAATCAGCAGTGGGACCGCCCGACCGCGCAGCGCATGTGCCGCAAGTTCGAAGAGCACAACCTGATCTGGATTGAAGAACCCCTCGACTGCTACGACGCGGAAGGCCATGCGGCCCTCGCCCAGCAATTTGATACACCGATTGCTACCGGGGAAATGCTCACCAGCGTGGCCGAGCACGCCGAGTTCATCAAACTGCGCGGCGCGGACTTCTTGATGCCCGACGCACCCCGTGTCGGCGGCATCACACCGTACTTGAAAGTCGCCGCCATGGCCGAACAGGCCGGACTGATGCTGGCGCCGCACTTCGCCATGGAACTGCACGTGCACCTTGCCGCTGCGTACCCGACCGAGCCTTGGGTTGAGCATTTCGAGTGGCTGGAACCGTTGTTCAACGAACGTCTTGAAACCCGTGACGGCCGCATGCTTGTGCCGACGCGGCCGGGTCTTGGCCTGACCCTCAGCGACCAAGTCAAAGCCTGGATCGCGCAGCAAGTGGAGGTCGGTAAACGCCCGTAACACTGAGGCCGCCCGGTACTGCACATCCCGGGTGGCTCCTTGATTGAGTCGGACCATAAAAACAACAACCGAGGACATTCATGTGGATCATTCAGACGTCGCAGCCACGCCCGTCGCTGCCGCAGTACCCATCGCCACAACCGCACGAAGCAAGGTCCGCTATCTGGTGCTGGCGATGCTGTTTATCGTCACCGCAATCAACGTCGGCGACCGGGCAACGTTGTCGATAACCGGCACCGCACTCACTCAGGTGCTGGGCATTAACTCGATCACTCTTGGCTATATATTTGCCGCATTCGCCTGGGCGTATGTACTGGGCCAACTGCCGGGGGGTTGGCTGCTGGACAAATTCGGCTCGGCGCGGGTTTACGGGCTGTCGCTGTTTCTCTGGTCAACCATCACCGTTGCCCAAGGCCTGATCGGCTTTCTGTCGGTGCCCATCGCGATTGGTACATTATTCGTGTTGCGCTTCTTGCTCGGACTGATCGAGGCCCCGGTATATCCGGCGAACAACCGTATCGTTGCCGCCTGGTTTCCCCTGCAAGAACGCGGCACCGCCACGGTGATCTATAACTCGTCGATGTACCTATCAGTGGTGATGCTCGCGCCGGCCATGGGCTTCGTCGCCCACAACTACGGCTGGGAACACGTGTATTGGCTGATGGGCGGCCTAGGCATTATTGTCAGTTTAATTTGGTTCAAGGTGGTCAAAAGCCCACGCGAGCACCCGATGGTCAACAGCGCCGAGTTGGCGTACATCCAGGAAGGTGGCGCACAAATAGACATGGATGCACCCAAGGCCAAAGGCGCATTCATACCCAAGTATGCCGACCTGAAAGTCCTGTTAAGAAGCCCGATGATGTGGTCGATTTATTTGGGTAAATACTGCGACACGTCGTTGCAGTACTTCTTCCTGACATGGTTTCCGATTTACCTGGTGAAAGGCCGTGGCCTAAACATCATGGAAGCGGGAGCCATCGCCGCCGTGCCAGGTATCTGTGGATTATTGGGCGCGCTATGTGGCGGTGCAATTTGCGATGTATTGATCCGCAAAGGCTTTTCCCTGACCGTGGCGCGCAAGATTCCGCTGGTGTGCGGCATGAGCATGGGCGCGACGCTGGTGCTGTGTAACTTCACCGATTCCATCTGGATCGTCACGCTGTTGATGTCGTTGGCGATCTTCGGCAAAGGCATCGTCGCGGTGGACTGGACCCTGGTGTCCGATACCGCACCGAAGGAAATCACCGGCATGGCGGGTGGCCTGTTCAATATGTTCGGCAACATCTCCGGAATCTTCACCCCGATCATCATCGGCTATATCGTGCAGACCACCGGTTCGTTCGAGGGCGCGCTGTACGTGGTGGCGGGGCATGCGTTGCTGGGAGCAGCGGCGTTCCTGAGCATGGGGACGTTGCGCAGATTGCAGTTGGATCGGGCAGTCTGATTGAGACATTGGTAATCCGAAATCCCCTGTGGGACCGAATTTATATCGGGAAGCAGACGACGCGGTTCATCAGGAAGACCGCGTCGCTTCATTCGCGAGCACGCTCGCTCCCACAGGTTTTGTGGATTACCCCAAATTCGGCGTTATGCCGAGCTTCAGTGGGACCGAACTTGTTCGGGAAGCAGACGCCGCGGTTACTCTGAAAAATTGCGGTGTTGCCTTCGTGAACAAGTTCCCTCCCACAGGGGAACCGGGGTTGCCCTCAAACATAGAACCTTCCACAGATTTTTTTCCAAGTCAAAATTCGCATTGACCGCGCGCAGTAATCAGCGGCGCTTCATCCGGTCGATGATTACCGCGATCAACAAGATCGTGCCGCGAATCACGTACTGATAGAAGGTGTCGATGTTCTTCAGGTTCATTGCGTTCTCGATGATCGCCAGAATCAGCACCCCGGCGATCACATGGCGAATCATGCCAATGCCGCCGCTCAAGGACACACCGCCGAGCACGCAAGCGGAAATCACCGTCAACTCGAAACCTTGCCCAATCATTGGCTGACCGGACGTCATCCGCGAGGCCAGCACCACACCAGCCAGCGCGCCGATCAAACCGTGCACGGCAAAGATAATAATTTTGGTCCGGTCGACGTGTACGCCAGCCAGCAGCGCCGCTTCCTGGTTACCGCCAATGGCCATGGTGTTGCGCCCGTAGGTGGTGTAGTTGAGCAGCCAGCCGAAAAACAAAAAGCACAACACGGTGATCACGATCGGTACCGGAACGCCGTAGATTTGGCCGTTGCCGAAGACGAAAAAGCCCTCGTTCATCACGCCAACCGCTTTGCCGCTGGAGAAGATATACGCCAGGCCGCGGACGATCTGCATCGTTGCCAACGTCGCGATCAACGCATTGATGCGCAGCTTGGCGATCACAATGCCATTGACCAGCCCGACCACCAAGCCCATGGCCAAAGCTGCCGAAACCCCGAGAAATACGCTATTGGTGTCGCGAATAACTAACCCCGCCACCACGCCAGCACAGGCAATCACAGAACCCACCGACAAGTCGAAATGCCCGGATGCCAGGCAGAACAACATGGTGCACGCGGCGATACCCACGGTGGACACTGCGAGCCCAAGGCCACGCATGTTCAACGAGGACATAAAGTTATCAATGAACAATGCGCAGAGCACAAAGATGGTCAGCGCAGCGAGGAGCATGACCCAGTCGTCGAAGAACCGACGCAAGTTCAGACCTTGCCGAGGAGCGGGCAGGCTATTTTCGTGTGACATATGTACCTCATTTGTATTTTTTCTAGTCAGCCACATAAGTAATTACCCGCGGGAGCGAGGAAGTGCCAATTGCAAAAGTCGAGATTCATCCGCTTCATCGCGGGACAGTTCACCGGTAATAGCGCCTTCGCTCATCACCAGAATCCGGTCAGAAATCCCCATCACTTCCATCAAGTCGCTGGAGACCACAATCACTGCGATGCCGCTTGCCGCCAGTTTATGAATGATCTGATAAATTTCAGCTTTCGCGCCGATGTCGATACCACGCGTAGGTTCGTCGAGCAGCAATACTTTCATTGGCATCGACAACCAACGGCCCAGAATCACTTTCTGCTGATTGCCGCCTGACAGGTAAATAATCTGCTGATCGGGCGAAGGCGTTTTTATGTTCAGCGCTTTAATTTGCTTGATCGCGTTGTCGGTTTCCCAACGCCCCTGAATTAACCAGCCAAAACGCGCATGGTCGCGACGCGCCCCCATGTTGATGTTTTCAGCCACACTGGACAGCGGCACGATGCCTTCTTTTTTTCGGTCTTCAGGGCACAACAAAATCCCGGCGGCAATCGCGTCGCGCGGAGAGTTCAATGCCAGAGGCTTGCCTTCCAACTGCAGCTCGCCGGCTTTACTGCGAGCCAGCCCGGAAAGTAGGCGCAACAACTCAGTGCGCCCTGCCCCGACCAGACCAAAAAAGCCCAATATTTCACCTTGCGCCACCGAGAAGCTGACCGGCTCTTGCAGACCGTGGCCGAGCAAGCCTTTAACTCCAAGTGCAGTGTTGTGGTGCTCGCGAGGCCGATAGTCGTAAATATCCTGGATATCGCGACCCACCATGCAGGTCACCAACTGATCATGGCTCAGGTCGCTCATCTGTTCGAAGGTGTGAACGAAACGCCCATCCTTGAATACCGTAACGGCATCGCAAATGCGGAAGATTTCTTCCATGCGGTGCGATACATACAAAATCACCCGGCCCTCATCGCGCAGCTTGGCGATGATAGCCATCAAGCGTTCGATCTCACGTGCCGACAAGCTGCTAGTCGGTTCGTCAAAGGCGATGACATGGGCGTTGTGTGACATGGCCTTGGCGATTTCAACCAGCTGGCGCTGCCCCAGCGACAGATCACCGAGGCGCGTCGACGGATCAATCTCGTCCGCCAGGCCTTTGAGCAACTCCCGCGCTCGTCGAACCATGGCCCGACGATTGACGACGCCGAAACGCGATGGCATATGACCCAGCAACAGGTTTTCTGCCACGGTCATTTCTGGCACCAATTGCAGCTCTTGGTGAATCACCGCTACACCGCCGGCAATGCTGTCAGCCGCCGACTTGAAATGCATGGTGCGCTCGCCGATCTGCAAGTTGCCGCTGTTGGGCTGATACGAACCGCCAAGGATCTTCAACAGCGTCGACTTGCCCGCGCCGTTCTCGCCCATCAGCGCATGCACCTGATTAGGCCGAGCGACGAAACTGATGTCCGAGAGCGCACGCACGCCGGGGAAATTCTTGCCAATGGCATTGAAGCGCAGGCTCTCGCCCATTTGTTGTTGATCCAACATGAAACCACCTCTCACCTCGTTCCGGTGGCCGGAACGAGGTCTTGCAGATGTCAGCCTGAACCGTCAGGCGCGCCGAGCCGAAACAAGCCTTATTTGTAGAGGCCGATCTTGGTCAGTACGTCTTTGAAGTTGGCGCGGGTGATCAGCGTGACATCAGCCAATGCGGTGTACTTCGCCGGCTCTTTGCCGGTCGTCACCCATTCATACATCGACAGCGCGGTGCCATAACCCTCTTTGTCCGGGCTTGGCAGCATCGAGCCGAAGAAGCCGCTTTCCGGCTTCTTCAATTCGTCGATTGCATCAGTGCCATTGATGCCGATACCGATGACATTCTGCGGTTTGAAACCTGCGCTTTCAGTTGCACGCACGCCACCCAGAACGGTGTTGTCGTTCATACCGCCGATAATCAGATTTTTTGCCGTGTTTGGCAGTTTCACCAACGCCGAGTTGGTGGCGTCCATGCTGCCCGGTACGTCGAGGGTTTTCTGCGCGGTATAGAGGATGTGATCAGCAGGCAGGCCAGCCTTGGTCAGCGAGTCCACCGAGCCGTCGGTGCGCTTTTTGCCAGTGTCCAGTTCGTTGTAGGTGTTGATCACCGCGTACGTTTCTTTCCAGTCCCAGTTGCGGTTTTTCGCTTCGCCGGCCATGGCGCTGCCCTGTTTCTGGCCCACTTCGAACGCGGCCATGCCCAGGTACGGTACGTCTTCCATGAATTTGCCATTACCATCGACGAAACGGTCATCGACCGCCATGACCTTCAGGCCATTTTGCTTGGCTTTGGCGACGATTGAAGGCCCGAGCCCGACATCTGGAGCGCAGATGACGAAGCCCTTGGCGCCATTGGCGGCCAGACTGTCGATGGCGGAGAGGGTTTTCTCGCCGTCTGGAACAGCGATTTTGATCACGGTAAAACCGTGCTCTTTACCGGCTTTTTCAGCGAAGGCCCATTCAGTCTGAAACCAGGGTTCTTCGGCCTGTTTAACCAGGAAGCCGATTTTGACTTCTTCAGCGGCAGATGCGGCGGTGCCCAATCCCAATATTGCAGTGGCGACAGCGGCACAGCACAGGGAACGGATCCCGTGACGACTCAACATAGCTAACTCCTTATTTTTATTGAATAGCTACAGCGTGCAACGATTAGTGCGATGGCTACCGACCTGTGAAGGTTGGCCTGACAAAACAGTCATATCATATTATGAATAGAGTCAACGTAACGTAGTGTCACCCGGGCTGGAGCGCTACGCGCCGCCCTCAGTCCAACGGTCTGCATAATCATCCCGCGAACCGATGACAGGCCATACCCGTCACCCCAACATCAGCCATCAACAGCGCACCAGCGAGCGCACCTTTAGCAGACGAAGGCGCCGCGCTAGTGACATAAAGCGTAGACAAGTCGGGGCCACCGAAGGCGCAACTGGTGGGGTGACTGACGGGTAGCTCGATCACCCGGTCGACCGAACCATCCGGGGCGAAACGAATCAAGCAGTGACCATCCCAACGGGCGTTCCAGACATAGCCTTCAGCGTCCATGGCTGATCCGTCTGGATCGCCACGAGCGTGTTCGGCAGCCCAGACAACCCGCTCACCCAAGCATCCATTTGCCTCCACGGAGTAGCGATAGATCACGCCATCAAGGCTGTCGGCGCTGTACACGACGGTGGCCTCGGGGTTCCAGAGCAAGGTATTGACGATGCCCTGCTCGGCGAGCAAGGGTGTGACGCTG
>NZ_JAMFRV010000452.1 GCF_026224925.1 Pseudomonas sp.
CGGACGGACAAAAGTCCGCCCCAGGGAACTCGGGACTGGCTCTTGCAGAGGTTCGGTATGACGACTGAAGGCAAACGACTGCGCGATGCCGATCGAACGCATACCCAATCGGGCCAGCAAACTGCCCTCAGCAGGGCCGATAAACAGCACCCCATCTTCAAGCGTCCAGCGCTTGAGCGCGCTGAATGCCTGATGCTGAGTCGCCAGATCGAAATAAATCAGCAGGTTGCGGCAGAATACGAAATCGTAAGCCGGTTGTGCCGCGAACAGGCTTGGATCCAGCACGTTACCCGGCCGGAAATTGACTTGGTCGCGCACCCTCTCGCTGATCAGATGCCCCTCGGCCTCGGCGCTGAAGTGCCGGTCGCGATAGGCAATTTGACCGCCACGAAACGAATTTTTGCCGTAAATAGCGCGCTTGGCTCGCTCAATGGACAACGGGCTGATATCCACCGCATCAATCTTGAATTGCGCGGAGCCAACCCCTGCATCGAACAATGCCATGGCAATTGAGTAGGGTTCTTCGCCGGTTGAGCATGGCAGGCTGAGAATCCGTAACGGTCGTGCGCCCATGAGCGCTGCCAGGCGCGTCTGGGCCAGCTTGCCCAACGTTGCAAATGATTCCGGGTAACGAAAAAACCACGTTTCCGGAACGATCACAGCCTCGATCAGCGCTTGCTCTTCACTGGCGGAGGTCTGCAACAACTGCCAGTAACTTTCGATATCCAGTGCCATGGCCGAGGTACAGCGTTGGCGAACGGCGCGTTCGATGATCGCCTCACCCACCGACACCACATCCAGGCCAATTCGATCTTTGAGAAAGGCGAAGAAGCGTCCGTCGCCGCTCATGGTGCGTCCTCGAACAATTCGAGGCTCAACGGCGGCTCGGGATACAACAACTCGCGTACCGGATCGCTGAGCAGATCTTGCACCCGCACCCATTGCAGCAAACCGTGTTCATCTTCTCGCACCGGCCCCAGGTAGCGCGCCAGGGGGTTGTCCAGACCGTATTCTTTGAATTCGCCGGGAGCGCAACGCAAGGTGTCAGTGGCTTGTTCCAGAATCAACCCGAGCAACTGGCTCGGGCGCTCCGCATCCGGTCGATAATGCACCAGCACCAGACGCGTACTGGTACGAACCTGCGCCGCATGGCCAAAGGTCAGCGCACTGAGATCGATGACCGGCACTATAGCCCCACGATGGGCGAAAACCCCGGCCACCCAATGCGGCGTCTGGGCAACCGGTTTGAGCCGCAAGCGTGGCAATACTTCTGCGATGTCAGCCGCCTCCAGCGCGTAACGCTCCTGGCCGACGCGAAATAATAGAAACAGCTTGTTGCGCGGCGCAGGTGAAACCCCACGCTTGGCCGAATGCTCGATCATTGCGGGTTCTCAGACTTTAAAGCGGGAGACGCCGCCTCGCAGACCCACCGCCACTTGACTTAACTCGTCGATGGCGAAGCTGGCCTGACGCAATGACTCGACCGTCTGACTGCTGGCATCTCCCAACTGCACCAGCGCCTGATTGATCTGCTCGGCACCCGTAGCCTGTGCTTGCATGCCTTCGTTAACCATCAACACCCGCGGCGCCAGGGCCTGCACCTGATAGATGATCTGCGACAACTGCTCACCCACCTGAGTGACCTCGGACATGCCGCGCCGCACTTCTTCAGAAAACTTGTCCATGCCCATCACGCCAGCAGACACCGCAGACTGAATTTCACGAACCATCTGTTCGATGTCGTAGGTGGCCACGGCTGTCTGGTCGGCCAAACGCCGAACTTCAGTGGCTACCACCGCGAAGCCACGTCCGTACTCACCGGCCTTTTCGGCCTCAATCGCTGCGTTGAGCGACAGCAAATTGGTCTGGTCGGCGACTTTAACGATGGTCACCACCACCTGATTGATGTTGCCAGCCTTCTCATTGAGGATCGCCAGCTTGGCGTTGACCAGGTCCGCAGCGCCCATCACTGAATGCATGGTTTCTTCCATGCGCGCCAAGCCTTGCTGGCCGGAACCCGCGAGGTTGGATGCTTGATCGGCGGCCGACGTGACCTCGGTCATCGTGCGCACCAAGTCACGCGAGGTCGCGGCGATTTCTCGCGAAGTCGCGCCAATTTCTGTGGTGGTGGCGGCCGTCTCAGTGGCGGTGGCCTGCTGCTGTTTGGAGGTGGCGGCGATTTCGGTCACCGAGGTGGTGACCTGCACCGACGAACGCTGAGCCTGTGATACGAGGCCCGTCAGTTCGGTCATCATGTCGTTGAAGCCAGCTTCAACGGCGCCGAATTCGTCCTTACGGCCCAAGTTCAGGCGCTTGCTCAAATCACCGCTGCGCATGATGTCGAAGACCCAGACGATTCGACGCATGGGCGTCATGATCGCTCGCATCAACAGCAAACCGCAGATCACCGCCGCAATAATGGCGACGAGCAGGGAGATGCCCATGCTGATCTTGGCCGCAGAGACAGCCGACTGAATCGTGGCGATGGAGCTATCTGCGAGTTTTTTGTTTTCGGTAATCAGGGTAGTGATGAGCAAACGACCTCTATCCCAAGCGGGAATCATTTGCGAGAAGAGCAAACTGTGTGCTTTAGCGAATTCATTGGCTTGATAAAGCGCGAGGACGTCCTCGGAAATCTTTTTATACTCGGCGTGCTGCTTTTCAAACGCATCGACACGGGCCTGATCTTCCGGATCAAAGATGGTCTTCTTATAGCTGTTCAACTCGGTAACAAGTTGATCCTCGTAGCCCTTGAACATGTCCAACTCAGCCGGCGTGAGCGGGCGGCCCTCGTCTTCGCCGAATAAGCGCAAAGTAGCCAGATAACTGTTGACCCAGGCACCACGCACCGTGGTGCTGTAATAAAGACCTGGCAACGCGTCGGTACGCACCTGTTCCTCGCTGGATTCAATCGATAACAGTCGGGAATACGACACGACAACCATCAACAACATGATGGCGATGATCACAGCGAAACTCGCCGCAATTCGTTGGCGTAATGTCCAATTCTTCAAAGTCCTGACCTCAAGAGTTCAACGCGACAGCACTGACGCGTTCAAGAAGTGGACCGACAGCCGGCCCAAAGCTGGCTGAGTATAGCCCAGCCTCTTATGCCTTAGATCGATATTTCCCACATGCTTGTAGGGGTTTTCCTACTTATTTTCGGGAAAAAGTCTCGATTTGATGCGACGAATTATTGGACGTTGTGAACCTGCGCTTTGTCGCCGGCTAGCTTGCTGTGAGGCTGCGCCGCCGACTGGCCTATCTATTAAAACGATATACACTCGAAAAAATCTAAAAACACGATCTACAGCCGAGCACTCCCTATGATGACGCTGCGCCAGATCCGTCACTTCATTGCCGTCGCAGAAACCGGCTCGATCTCAGCGGCTGCGCAGGCGGTTTTTATTTCCCAGTCCACGCTGACCTTGGCGATCCAGCAACTGGAGCAAGAGATCGGCGTAGTCCTGTTTAATCGCCACGCCAAGGGCATGACCCTCACCCATCAAGGCCATCAGTTTCTGCGGCAGGCACATTTGATTCTGGCCACCGTGGACAACGCCAAACGCAGCCTGCAACAAAGCACCGATCAAGTAGCCGGGCAGCTCATCATCGGCGTGACCAGCCTGGTGGCCGGCTACTATCTGGCGGACCTGCTGACCCGCTTTCAACGCGCGTACCCGAATGTCGAACTACGGGTTATGGAAGATGAGCGCCCTTACATCGAGCATCTGCTGGTCAGCGGTGAAATCGATGTTGGGGTGTTGATCATTTCCAATCTCGAAGACCGGCATGCATTACAAACCGAAGTGCTGACCCATTCACCGCACCGGGTGTGGCTGCCCGCTCAGCATCCGCTGCTGGAGCACGACAGCATCAGCTTGGCCGACGTTGCCCGCGAGCCGCTGATTCAACTCAATGTCGATGAGATGGACATGAATGCCCTGCGCATGTGGGTCCGCGCCGGGCTACAACCGCATATCACGTTGCGCACCGCCTCGACCGAAGCGGTGCGAAGTCTGGTGGCTGCCGGATTAGGCGTGTCGATTCAGCCGGACATGACCTATCGGCCGTGGTCGCTGGAAGGCGACATCATTGAAGCGCGCCCGTTGGCTGATCTCTCGGAAACCCTGGATGTCGGCCTGGCATGGCGGCGCGGCACCGCCCGACCCGCCTTGGTCGACCCGTTTCTGACCGTCGCCCGAGAGCAACCACACGCGGGACGCCGGCTATCTATTTAATCGAACGCTGCTTTCAGTATTTAGTATTTGTCGCCCTCCCGTCCGCGCACTAGTCTCTGAGAAGAGCCAAGGCCGGGCGCGCCAACGAGCATGCCCATGGAAATCGAGCCTAAGAAGAGAGCAGCAAAAATGCCCGGCAACCCTCCACAACTGTTCACCGCACTCTTGATTGACGGAGAACTGGTCCCAGGCCAAGGTTTTGCCGAGCCCATTATCAATCCGGCCACAGGTGAAGTGCTGACGCGCGTCGCCGAAGCCAGCACCGAACAAGTCGAATCCGCGATCCTCGCCGCCCATCGGGCGTTTGCCAGTTGGTCGCGAACCACCCCGCAGCAACGCTCGATCGTCCTCCTGTCGATTGCTGACGCCATTGAAAAACAAGCTGACCTTCTGGCGCGCCTTGAGTCGCTCAACTGCGGCAAGCCATTGCATTTGGCACGTCAGGATGATTTGAGCGCGACGGTGGATGTGTTCCGCTTCTTTGCCGGGGCTGTGCGCTGTCAAACCGGCCAACTGTCGGGCGAGTATTTGCCCGGCTACACCAGCATGGTTCGCCGTGACCCGATCGGCGTGGTCGCCTCAATTGCGCCGTGGAATTACCCGATCATGATGGCTGCATGGAAAATCGCCCCG
>NZ_JAMFRV010000047.1 GCF_026224925.1 Pseudomonas sp.
GCGCTCAACTGACAGGCGGGTGTGTGCCGCACTGAAATCATGGTGCGACTGACCCCCTTCGAACTCTTCCCCGACTTTGCTGACGATGACCCACTCATTGCGCTGACCACGCAGCAGTGGGCCGAGGCGCTCTTCGCTTGTCCCGTAGGCCGGGGCGGTGTCGATGAGGTTGATGCCCAAGTCCCGTGCCAGTTTGAGTAGCATCTGCGCTTCATGATCGTCAGGGATTTTAAAACCGTTGGGGTATTTAACCCCTTGATCTCGGCCCAACTTGACTGTGCCCAGACCCAATGGCGAAACATTTAAGCCCGTGCTGCCCAGTGGGCGATGCAGTTCATGCAGGGTCTTCATGGCAGTAATTGGTCCCAGATCGGAGTCGCCAGCGGCGGCTTTGGCAGGCCGATCAAAGGTGGTTGCGGGGTTGGATGCACGCCATCACGGGCCAGCGCAGCCAGTACCCGATCGGCAAAGTCCGGGGCCAATGCCAGCTTGGTCGGCCAGCCTACCATTAAGCTTTTTTGCGCCCAGAGATAGGCATTGTCCGGACGCACCAGGCCTGACACCGCGGGTTCTGCGCGATCAATACGCAAGGTCGCCCATTGCGCCTGGCTCAAGTCGACCCAAGGCAGCAAGTTGCCGAGCTCTTTTTTCGCGGCGGCAATTTGCGCCGCAGGCTCGCGAGCAACGCCATCGGCTTCGGACAAATCTCCCCCGAGGTACCACACCCATTGGCCATCGGCTGCCGGATGAGTGGTCACGGTTACCCGCGGTTTCGGACCACCACCGAGGCAGTGGGCATACAGGGGTTTCAGCGTCGGACCTTTGACCATCACCATGTGCAGCGGGCGGCGTTGCATGATGGGAAAAGTGATGTTCATGGACTTCAATAGCTGGGCATTGCCAGCTCCAGCGCTCAAGACAACGCGTTGGGCACGAATCTCGCGGTCATCGACCCGTAAACCAACTAACTCTTCACCGGAATACAGCGGTTCGATTTTTTCGCCCGCCAGCAAACTCTCGCCCGCCAACTCGGCGAGGCGCTGAATCAGGCTTGGCACATCGATCACCAATTCTGCCAGACGGTAGACTTTGCCCTTGAATCCAGGGTCTTGCAGTGCAAGCGGCAGATCAGTGCCGGTGACTTGATCGACGCGTCCGCGTACCGCTTTACTGGCGAAAAAACTGGTGAGGTTGCCGGCGATGGTGCCTGGCGACCATAGGTAATGGGCTTCGGACAACAGGCGAACGCTAGACAGATCAAGCTCGCCTTTGCCCGCCAATGCTTCACGCCAGCGGCGAGGCATGTCGGCGATCGCTTCGGAGGCGCCACTCAAGGCGCCGTGCAGCGCGTACTTGGCGCCACCATGGATGATCCCTTGGGATTTTGTGCTTTGGCCGCCGCCGAGGCTGGCGCTTTCCACCACTACAGTCGAGAACCCTTGGCGACGCAGGCGCGCATTGAGCCAGAGACCGGCGACGCCAGCGCCGACGATCAGTACATCAGTGTTCAGGATGGATGGAGTGGGCACAGATGGCATGAGCGACCTCAGTGGCTAGACGAATCCAGCCATTATAGAGGATAGCGTTTTCAATGCCCGGCGGTTTTCGAGAACAACTGAATCACCACTACGCCGGCAACGATCAGGCCCATGCCGAACATGGCGGGCACGTCGAGCTTTTGCCCATACACGAACAGCGCGGCAATGCTGACCATGACAATTCCCATGCCTGCCCAGACCGCGTAGGCAACACCCACCGGTATGCTGCGAACCACTAGGGTCAACATCCAGAAGGCAATGCCATAACCGACGATCACCAGCAACAACGGCAACGGTGTGCTCAAGCCTTTGACGGCTTTCATCGATACGGTAGCAATAACTTCGGCGCAGATGGCGATGGCCAGATAGTAGTAAGCGGTCATGGTGCAGCTCCTTTTCAATAGGTACGCATTCTAGGGATTCAACAGATGGGGTAAAGTCATTACCCATCTCTTTAATCGATAGGTTGGCCGGCGATGCAATGGAATCTGGAGCAAATGCGTTTGTTCGTCAGCGTCGCTGAGCAGCGGTCGTTTTCAGCCGTGGCACGTGACATGAAGCGCGCTCAATCAGCGGTCAGCAGCGCCATCGCGTTATTGGAAGCAGATCTGGGCGTCAGCCTGTTCGAGCGCAGCAGCGGGCGGCAACCGCGTTTGACCGAGGCGGGTGGCGCATTGCTGGAGGAGGCGCGTGAGTTACTGCGCCAGTGTGAGCGCCTGGACGGCCGAGCGTTGGCCTTGATGCGCGGCCAGGAAGCACGGTTGCGGTTGGCCCACGATGAAGCCATGCCCTATCAGCCGGTGCTGGACAGTCTAGAAGCCTTGGCCGAGCGGTTTCCGAGTCTGGAAATGCAACTGGCCAGCGGCGCCCAAGGCGATGTGGCGCGCAAATTGGTAGAGCGTCGGGCCGATTTGGGCTTGCTGTTCCACCACGAGCAAATGCCCGAGGCCCTGGAGCGCCGAGTGTTGGGCAGCGTTGAAATGGTGACGGTGTGTTCGGTGGACCATCCATTGGCCGGTGAGCCGCGGGTCAGTCGCCAACTGTTAGGGCGCCATCGTCAGCTATTGATCGCGCCGCAACAAAGCGGTTACCCCGGTGGCGAACAAATCAGTGCCCAGGTCTGGCGCGCGGACAGCTTTTACGTGATGGCCGAACTGCTGATGCGCGGCCTCGGCTGGGCGTGGCTGCCCCGTCATGTGGTGCAATACCCTGCGTACCAGAACTTGATGGTCGAGTTAGCCAGCGACTGGACCCCACCTGCGTTGGTGGTGGAAATGGTCTGGCGCCGCGATGAACCGCTGGGGCCGGCAGCCAGATGGTTGGCCGACAGCTTTGCGCAGCATCTACAGGCGATTGGCTGATAAACTCCGCCGCCATGAATAGATTCCTTTATAGCGTGCTGTTTCATCTCGGTTTGCCGTTGGTAGCGCTGCGCCTGTGGCTTCGGGCGCGCAAGGCTCCTGCCTATGCACAACGGATCGGCGAGCGCTTCTCGTTCGGCCTGCCGCCGATGCAGCGCGGCGGCATTTGGGTGCATGCCGTGTCAGTGGGCGAAAGCATCGCGGCGGCGCCGATGATTCGAGCTCTGCTAAAGCGTTACCCATTGTTGCCAATCACCGTGACGTGCATGACTCCCACCGGTTCGGAGCGGATCAAGGCGTTGTTCGCGGACGAACCACGGATCCAACATTGTTACCTGTCATACGATTTGCCGTGGGCGGCAGGGCGTTTTCTCGATCATGTGCAGCCGCGGCTGGGGGTGATCATGGAAACCGAGCTGTGGCCCAACCATATCCACCAGTGTGCTAAACGCGGGATTCCCACCGTGTTGGCCAATGCCCGGTTGTCCAACCGCTCGGCCCGGGGCTACGGACGTTTTGCCAAGCTGACGCGGCCGATGCTGGCTGAAATCAGCGGCTTTGCTGTGCAGACCGAAACAGAAGCCCAGCGCTTTCTTGATCTGGGGGCGCGGCCGGAATGCGTCGAGGTCACGGGTTCGATCAAGTTTGATTTAAGCATCGACCCACAGTTGTTGGTTCGGGCTGTCGAGCAGCGTGAGCAGTGGCATTGCGTCCAGCGGCCCACATGGATCGCAGCAAGCACCCATGCCGGTGAAGACGAAGCCGTATTGGCCGCCCATCGACAACTGCTGATTAGCCATCCAGATGCGCTGCTTATTTTGGTGCCGCGTCATCCCGAGCGCTTCAACAGCGTCCACGATTTGTGTCAGCAGCAAGGTTTCGAAACGGTTCGTCGCTCATCCGCGCAGGCGGTTACATCGACCACCTCGGTACTGCTGGGCGACACCATGGGTGAGTTGCTGTTTCTGTATGCCTTGGCCGATTGCGCATTCGTCGGCGGCAGTCTGGTGCCCAACGGCGGGCATAACCTGCTTGAGCCGGCGGCACTGGCCAAGCCCGTAATAAGCGGCCCGCACCTGTTCAACTTTCTGGAAATCGCCGCATTGCTGCGTTTTGCCGGGGCGTTGGAGGAGGTGAGTGATGCGAAGGGGCTGGCGACCGCAGTGCAGCAGTTGTTTGATACACCGGCGAAGGCGCAACAAATGGCCGATGCCGGGTTGCGAGTGATGCACGCCAATCAGGGCGCCCTGCAGCGCTTGTTGGACATGCTGGCGCGGGTGGCTGGCCTGTAGGAGCCAACTTGTTGGCGGGGCGGCAGAGCTGATGCGCCACGTCATAACCTTCGCCAACAAGTTGGCTCCTACAGATATCCGGCGCGCACAGCCATCACTTTTCCGAAGGCTTCTGAAAGTTCTTCGCCGATTCTCTGGCCAGGTCTGGCGGCAGGAAGTCTTTGTCCGGGTTGTAATCGGCTTTCAAGTAGCGGGACAAATCCTGCAGGTCCCCCGGATTCAGCGTCCCGGCGGCCTGCTTCAAACGCAGGTTGTCGAGGATGTAGTCGTAGCGCGTGTTGTTGTAGTCGCGCACTGAGCTGTACAGCTGACGTTGCGCGTCCAGCACGTCGACGATGTTGCGCGTACCGACCTGATAGCCGATTTCAGTTGCTTCAAGTGCGCTCTGGTTGGAGATGATCGACTGTTTGCGCGCTTGAACCTGCTCGACGTCGGTGTTCACCGCGCGGTGCAGGTTGCGGGTGTTTTCCACCACTTGGCGACGCAGGCTTTCACGCTGCTGTTCGCTCTGGTTCAACCGGGCATAAGCCTCGCGCACCTGCGAGCTGGTTAGGCCGCCGCTGTAGATCGGGACGTTCAACTCAATGCTGATGCTGCGCTGCTCGACGTCGCCGCCATAGTTCTGGCCAGTGAAGTTCGGGTTACTGAAACCGAACGCGTCGTTATCGCCGCGCTTGTAGCTGGCAACTGCATCCACGGTTGGTGCATGGCCAGCCTTGCGTTGGCTCAAGGTCTTTTCTGCTGCCGTCACCGCGTAATTACTGGCGAGCAAATTCAAGTTCTGTTGTGACGCTGTATCGACCCATGCCTTGGCATCGTTAGGGGTCGGTGGCAGCACCGGCAAGGTGTGCACGATGCCCTCGATGGAGTTGTATTCGCGATTGGTCAGGGTCGCTAACGCCTGAAACGCATCGTCCACTTGGCGCTTGGCAACGATGCGGTTGGCCCGTGCGGTGTCGTAGCTGGCTTGCGCTTGGAGTACGTCGGTCTTGTCTGACAGGCCGACATCGAAACGCTCGTTGGACTGATCGAGCTGGCGTTTGAATGCAGCTTCTTCTGCCTTGGTCGACGCCAAATTATCTTCGGTTCGCAGCACCGTGAAGTAGTCTTGAGCGCTTTGCAAAATCAGGTTTTGCTCAGTGGCAGAAAGCTGCAGGATCGCCTGTTCGTCGACGTCTTTCGCGGCCTGAAACTGATACCAACGGTCTGCACGAAAAATAGGTTGGCTTAACGTTGCCTGATACACCGTGCCGCTGCGGGTAAAGTCCGCTGAGGGTCGATCGATCTGGGTGCGAGTGGTTTGCACGTCAGCACCGGCAGACAAATTTGGGAGCAAGCCGGCGCGGGCCTGGGGCACGACTTCTTTCTGCGCTTGGTAATTAGCGCGAGAGGCCGCCAGGTCCGAGTTGTTATCCACAGCCTCTTGATAGACGTTGACCAGGCCGGTCTTGGTCGGTAAAGGCACATCTGCTGCCAAGACCATTCCATTGGAAGCACAAGACACGGCGAGGGCCAGTGAAAGTTTGCGCAGCATGAGGTGTTCCCTAGAGAGTAATAATTCGCGTAGCGAGTGTAGTGCTCGGATTAGCTCACAACAATCCGGTATATCCGCCATTTATCGAGTGATATTCAACGATGTTGGCATTGCGCCCACATCTTGCACTAGACTGGTGACGTTCTTGTCGGGGTGCCTTGCTATGAGGCTGAGATCGGTTAATCCGGATCCCGTTGAACCTGATCAGGTTAACGCCTGCGTAGGGAACAAGATTTCTCGTCTCCCGGCGAGTCCTCTTGAGTATCGTCCGGGGTCGGTTGTTCATAAAGTGAACAGCAACGCCCTCTTTCTATGCTCAGCACCAGTCCTGGTGCACCCGTGCCTTTCAGGTTTGCTCCGACAATAAATCCGCCGCTGGATGACGTTTGGAGTGCCCCGTGATGAGTACAAAACTAAAAAACACCGCTAACTTGAGTGAATCGGCCCAAGTCGATTCTGGATCAGTTCAGCCATTCACCCGCTCGCAAAAAATCTACGTTCAAGGCTCGCGCCCAGACATTCTGGTGCCGATGCGTGAAGTCAGCCTGGACATCACGCCGACTGATTTCGGCGGCGAGATTAATGCGCCCGTGGTCATCTATGACACGTCCGGCCCGTACACCGACCCGAGCGTCATCATCGATGTTCGTAAAGGCCTGGCTGATGTTCGTTCACCGTGGATCGACTCACGCAATGACACTGAACGCCTGCCCGGCTTGAGCTCTAACTTCGGCCAGCAACGCCTTAGCGATGCCGAACTGACCAAGCTGCGTTTTGCCCATGTGCGCAATCCGCGTCGGGCAAAGGCCGGCGCCAACGTCAGCCAGATGCACTATGCGCGTCAGGGCATCATCACGGCCGAGATGGAATACGTCGCCATCCGCGAAAACATGAAGCTGCAGGAAGCTCACGCTGCTGGCCTGCTGACTCAGCAACACGCCGGTCACAGCTTCGGTGCCAGCGTGCCAAAACAGATCACCGCCGAATTCGTCCGTGACGAAATCGCCCGTGGTCGCGCGATCATCCCCGCCAACATTAACCACGTTGAGTTGGAGCCGATGATCATTGGCCGTAACTTCCTGGTGAAGATCAACGGCAACATCGGCAACAGTGCGTTGGGTTCTTCCATCGAAGAGGAAGTGGCCAAACTGACCTGGGGTATCCGTTGGGGTTCCGACACGGTCATGGACTTGTCCACCGGCAAGCACATTCACGAAACCCGTGAGTGGATCATCCGTAACTCACCGGTTCCGATTGGTACTGTGCCGATTTATCAGGCGCTGGAAAAAGTCGACGGCGCGGCCGAAGACCTGACGTGGGAATTGTTCCGCGACACGCTGATCGAGCAAGCCGAGCAGGGCGTCGATTACTTCACCATTCACGCAGGTGTGTTGTTGCGCTATGTACCGCTGACCGCCAAGCGCGTCACCGGTATCGTTAGCCGTGGCGGTTCGATCATGGCCAAGTGGTGCCTGGCGCATCACCAGGAAAACTTCCTGTACACGCACTTCGAAGACATCTGCGAAATCATGAAAGCCTACGACGTCAGCTTCTCGCTGGGCGATGGCTTGCGTCCGGGTTCGATTGCCGATGCCAACGACGCCGCGCAGTTCGGCGAGCTGGAAACCCTCGGTGAGCTGACCAAGATCGCCTGGAAGCACGACGTGCAAACAATGATCGAAGGCCCAGGCCACGTGCCGATGCAGTTGATCAAGGAGAACATGGACAAGCAGCTGGAATGCTGTGACGAGGCACCGTTCTACACCCTCGGGCCGCTGACCACTGACATTGCGCCAGGCTACGATCACATCACCTCGGGTATCGGTGCGGCCATGATTGGCTGGTTCGGTTGCGCAATGCTGTGCTACGTCACGCCGAAGGAACACTTGGGCTTGCCGAACAAGGATGACGTCAAGACTGGGATCATCACCTACAAAATCGCAGCGCATGCGGCGGACTTGGCCAAAGGGCACCCTGGTGCGCAAATCCGCGACAATGCCTTGAGCAAGGCGCGGTTCGAATTCCGTTGGGAAGACCAATTCAACCTGGGTCTCGACCCGGACACTGCGCGCTCGTACCACGACGAAACCCTGCCGAAGGACTCGGCGAAAGTCGCGCACTTCTGTTCGATGTGCGGGCCGAAGTTCTGCTCGATGAAGATCACCCAGGAAGTCCGTATCTACGCGGCCAACCAGAAGATCGAAACCGTCGACGCTGCGGTGCAAGAAGGGTTGCGCGAGCAAGCCGAGCGCTTCAAACAGGAAGGTAGTCAGCTGTACAAAAAAGTCTAGGCCTCAAGCTTTAAGCGGCAAGCTACAAGAAGAGGCTGATCCGCATTTGCTTTCAACTTGTAGCTTGCAGCTTAAAGCTCCCCACTGCTCTTCTCTGAGATTACACCCGTGACTATTTCATCCAGCACTTACTCCCCCGACGTTCCTGTGCCTTTGGGCAAGCGTGTGTTCGGCGGGCGAGATCTGTTTTCCCTTTGGTTCTCCCTCGGCATCGGCCTGATGGTTCTGCAAACCGGCGCGTTGTTGGCGCCGGGGTTGGGCATGTCAGGCTCGATGCTGGCAATTTTTCTTGGCACGCTGGTCGGCGTGCTGCTGCTGGCTGCTGTTGGCGTGATTGGCAGTGACACCGGGCTTTCGGCCATGGCGGCACTCAAGCTCAGCCTCGGTACTCACGGTGCATCGCTGCCTGCGATATTGAATCTGGCGCAACTCATCGGTTGGGGTGCTTTCGAGATCATCGTGATGCGCGATGCCGCCAGTTTGTTGGGCGCACGGGCCTTCTCCGAAGGCAGCGTATTCACCAGTCCTCTGCTCTGGACCCTCTTATTTGGTGCTTTGGCGACCTTCCTTGCCGTCAGTGGCCCGCTGACCTTCGTCCGTAAGGTGCTGCGTAAATGGGGTATTTGGTTGCTACTGGCATCGTGCGTGTGGCTAACCTGGAATTTACTGAACAAGACTGACTTGGCTGCGCTGTGGGCCCATGCCGGTGACGGTACGATGCCGTTTGCCGTAGGTTTCGACATCGCTATTGCCATGCCATTGTCATGGCTGCCGTTGATTGCTGACTACTCACGTTTCGGCAAGCGCGCGAAAAGCGTGTTCGGCGGCACGGCGTTGGGCTTCTTTATTGGTAACTTCTGGTTGATGAGCTTGGGCGTCGCCTACACCCTGGCCTTCGCGCCGAGCGGTGAGATGAGTCCGTTGTTGCTGGCATTAGCCGGTGCCGGGATGGGTATTCCGCTGCTGCTGATTCTGATCGACGAGTCGGAAAACGCCTTCGCCGACATTCACTCGGCGGCGGTTTCCAGCGGGATTCTGCTACGGATCAAAGTCGAGCATCTGGCGCTAGGCATCGGTGTGATTTGCACCCTGATTGCCTGCCTCGCGCCGTTAGCGCAGTACCAGAACTTCCTGCTGCTGATCGGCTCGGTATTCGCCCCGTTGTTCGGTGTCGTGCTAGTCGATCACTTCATCCTGCGCCGTCGCAGCACACAGCCGGCCACCGTTGGCTTTCGCGGCATGAGCCTCTTGGCGTGGCTGGGCGGTGTCAGCACCTATCACCTGCTGGCGAACCTATACCCTGATGTGGGCGCAACACTGCCAGCACTGGTGGTGTCTGGCGTGTTGCAGTTGCTGCTAGGCCGAGTGTTCAGCCGCGGCTCGGGAACAGTTCCGGCTTGAGGATACCGTTGAGCTGGAGATACGACATCTTCAGCTCAATGTGGCCCATGGCGTACGGCGCAATCGTCTCCACGGGGTATTTCAGAATGACCCCGCCATAGGTCAGCGCCACATTCGGAGTTTTCTGGAACTTCCAGGTTTGCACGAAAGCAGGGTCCTGAGCGATCTTATTGTCGATCATCCATTCTTTATGCGCTTGTTGCGCAGTCAGCCAAAAGGCATCTTCCTCGCCAGGTAATAGCATGTCTTGCAGCGTCAGGGCTTTATGCAGTGGACGGGAGTAATTGATGAACTCACGACCTGGGATGCCATGGTCGTTGCCGTTTTCCAGATAGCTGGACAGTTCGACAATCACCAGACCGTCATGCTGCTCACGTACTTTGGCCTGCAAATAGCTGTTGGTGCTGTTTGGCGCTTGCTGCAGGAATTGCTGTTCATACGCCTTGAGCGATGCGGGTAATGGCGTTGCCCCCGGTGTGTTGCGGGCCATTTGCAGCAACGTATTTTGAACCAGGTTGTCCAGGCTCGGCTCGTCAGGGAAATGCACGGTGTCGACGTTTACCAGTGGGCATTCAGGCGTTGCGCAGCCCGGTTTGATCTGTTCCGAGGCGTCACGCTGGACGTCCAATGGTGCTCGAAAATTGGGTTGAAACAAGCTTTGGCAGGCGCCCAGCACCAGTGCGAAGCAAGCCAGCGTAGTGATCCTCAACAATGACATGGTGATCCTTGGCAAAAACAAAAAAAGACGGGTCGAGGTGCTTCGACTGCAAGCAGCTCCATCAGTTCGCCACTACGCTAATTAGAAGTCGTTTACCGTACGGCCGTCTACCCCGGTCGCCTCAATGGCAGTGCGAGGGGGCTGCATCTGGCGATAGAGCGCGTTAGGATGTGACGAAGCCGGTCCAGGTGGTAGCGAGAAATTTATGACTGATTCGAACAACTCCGTCCCTGCGACGGTAGAGATTACGCGGCGAGAAAATTGCTATAAGGGCTTTTACCGCCTTGACCGTTTGCACCTGCGCCATGAACTGTTCAATGGCGGCATGAGCAAGGAAATCAGCCGGGAGTTGTTTGTTCGCCACGATGCCGTTTGCGTGCTGCCCTACGATGCCAAACGTGACGAAGTAGTCTTGATTGAACAGTTTCGAGTCGGTGTGCTGGGCAAAGTCGATAATCCATGGCTGATCGAACTGGTCGCCGGGTTGATCGACAAGGATGAGCGACCGGAAGAGGTTGCCCACCGCGAAGCAGAAGAGGAAGCTGGGCTTGTTTTCAGCGCAATGTTGCCGATCACCAAATACTTTCCATCGCCGGGCGGCAGCAGTGAATATGTTCACCTGTAC
>NZ_JAMFRV010000453.1 GCF_026224925.1 Pseudomonas sp.
CCAATCGAAGACCCGCCTCAATCGTCTTGGCTTCTTTAAAGAAGTCAACGTTGAGACACCCGCTGTACCAGGGACCGATGACCAGGTCGACGTGAACTACGCGGTTGAAGAGCAAGCCTCCGGTTCTGTCACCGCGAGCGTCGGTTTCGCACAAAGTGCAGGTTTGATCCTGGGTGGCTCGATCAGCCAGAACAACTTCCTGGGTACCGGTAATAAGGTCAGCATCGGCTTGACCAAAAGCGAATACCAGACTCGTTACAACTTCGGTTACGTCAACCCGTACTTCACGCCAGACGGTGTGAGCCTTGGCTACAACGCTTTCTACCGCACCACTGACTACAAAGACCTTTCCGTCGACGTGGCCAGCTACGCAGTAGACAGCTTGGGTGCAGGTGTCAGCCTCGGCTATCCAATTGACGAAACCTCGCGTCTGACGTTCGGTTTGACCGTACAGCAGGATGAGATCAAGACCGGTGTGTACACCGTTGACGAGATTTTCGACTTCGTTAACAAAGAAGGTAACAAATACGTCAACTTCAAAGCGTCCGCTGGCTGGTCCGAGTCGACCCTGAACAAAGGTGTCTTGGCTACCCGTGGTCACTCTCAGAGCCTGGTATTTGAAACCACCACGCCGGGCAGCGACCTGTCCTTCTTCAAGCTTGACTACCGCGCTCAATATTTCCACCCGCTGACCGACAACTACACCCTGCGTCTGCACACTGAGCTGGGGTATGGCGATGGTTATGGTTCGACTTCCGGCCTGCCGTTCTACGAGAACTATTACGCAGGTGGTTTCAACTCGGTACGTGGCTTCCAGGACAGCAGTCTCGGTCCTCGCAGTACCCCGAGCCGTGGTGAGTCCGTAACCGGCAATACCGGAACGCTTGTTGATCCAGATGGCAAGGCACTTCCTTTCGGCGGTAACTTACTGATCCAGGGTGGCGTGGAAGTCATGTTCCCTCTGCCATTCATTAAAGATCAGAAGTCGCTGCGCACGTCGCTGTTCTGGGACGTAGGTAACGTGTTCGATACCAACTGCGGTTCGTCTGGCAGCAACACTATTGCGGCGTCCGATGTGAAACCTAAATGTGACAGCGTCGGCCTCGCTAGTTTGGCAAGTTCGGTCGGGGTAGGCGTGACATGGGTAACTGCACTGGGCCCACTGAGTTTCGCCTTGGCTGTGCCGGTCAAAACACCAGATAACGCGGATACTCAGGTTTTTCAATTCTCTCTCGGTCAGACTTTTTGATCGTCTGATCAATGCTAACGACAATAGATTTTGTAGGAGTGCATCGTGCGTAAGTTGACTCAACTGGTTCTCTTGGCTACAGCCCTGATAGCGACCCCAGCATTTGCTGAAATGAAAATTGCTGTGCTGAACTATCAAATGGCATTGCTTGAATCAGACGCAGCAAAAAAATACGCCGTGGATGCCGAGAAAAAATTCGGTCCACAACTGACCAAGCTGAAAACCCTCGAAAGCAGCGCCAAGGGTATTCAGGATCGTCTGGTAAGCGGTGGCGACAAGATGGCTCAACCTGAGCGTGAGCGTCTGGAGCTTGAATTCAAGCAAAAGGCCCGTGACTTCCAGTTCCAGTCCAAAGAACTGAACGAAGCGAAAGCCGTTGCTGACCGTGAAATGCTCAAACAACTGAAGCCAAAACTTGATCAGGCGGTTGAAGAAGTGATCAAGAAAGGCGCCTTTGACCTGGTGTTCGAGCGTGGTGCTGTGATTGATGTCAAACCTCAGTACGACGTCACTCGCCAAGTCATTGAGCGCATGAATCAGCTGAAGTAACACCATGACCGTAACCATCAAGCTCGGCCAATTGGCCGAGTTCCTCGGCGCCACGCTACGTGGCGACGGGGATAAAGACATTACCGGGCTGGCCACTTTACAAGAGGCCGGCCCTGGTCAGGTAAGTTTCCTGGCCAATCCGCAGTACCGAAAATTTCTTGCTGTGAGCCACGCTGCTGCCGTATTGCTTAAGTCGGCTGATGCAGAAGGGTTCGCAGGTGATGCGTTGCTAGTGCCTGATCCTTATTTGGCCTATGCAAAGATCTCCCATTTATTCGACCCGAAACCCAAGGCTCTCCCGGGTGTGCATCCGTCGGCGATTATTGCTGAAGATGCTCATGTCGATGCCATGGCAAGTGTGGGTGCTTTTGCCGTTATTGAAAGCGGCGCGCGTATAGCGGCTGGCGTTACGGTAGGGGCTCACTGTTTCATTGGTGCTCGAAGTGAAGTCGGCGAAGGCGGTTGGTTAGCGCCACGCGTTACGCTTTATCACGATGTACGCATAGGCAAGCGAGTCGTGATTCAGTCTGGCGCGGTGCTCGGCGGTGAAGGTTTCGGGTTTGCCAATGAGAAAGGTATTTGGCAGAAAATCGCGCAGATTGGCGGCGTTCTGGTCGGTGATGACGTGGAGATAGGTGTCAATACCGCCGTCGACCGTGGGGCATTGGCCGATACTGTGATCGGCAATGGCGTGAAACTGGATAACCAGATACAGATCGCGCACAACGTCCAGATCGGTGATCACACAGCCATGGCTGCGTGTGTCGGGATCTCGGGTAGCACAAAGATTGGCAAACATTGCACCATCGCCGGTGGTGTAGGCATGGTTGGGCATATTGAAGTGTGTGATGGCGTATTCGTCACCGGTATGACCATGGTGACCCGTTCGATTACTGAGCCGGGTGCCTATTCGTCGGGGACTGCAATGCAGCCAGCGGCGGAATGGCGCAAGAGTGCAGCGCGCATTCGTCAGCTTGACGACATGGCGCGACGCTTGCTGCAGATGGAAAAGGTTGTTGAGGCAGTGACCTCGGGCGGTAAAGCTTCATCTGAAGGCTGATACCTTTTTTATATCAAGCGTGCACAGCCGATAAACTGCCTCCTTGATTTGCAAGAGGAGTGCTGCGCATTAGTCGCGCACTCCCCATCTTTACTACAGGCTTCCCCCCGAAATGATGGACATCAACGAGATTCGCGAATACCTGCCTCACCGCTACCCGTTCCTGCTGGTGGACCGGGTTGTAGAGTTGGATGTCGAGGCCAAAAGCATTCGTGCCTACAAGAATGTCAGCATTAATGAGCCTTTTTTCAACGGTCATTTTCCTCAGCATCCAATCATGCCGGGCGTATTGATCATAGAAGCGATGGCTCAAGCTGCAGGCATCCTTGGTTTTAAAATGCTCGATGTAAAGCCGGCCGACGGTACGCTTTACTATTTCGTGGGCTCTGACAAGCTGCGCTTTCGTCAGCCAGTCATGCCCGGCGACCAGTTGATCCTTGAAGCCAAGTTCATTAGCTGCAAGCGTCAAATCTGGAAATTCGAATGCCGGGCTACGGTGGACGGCAAGCCAGTGTGCTCCGCAGAAATCATCTGCGCGGAACGTAAACTATGAGTTTGATTGACCCTCGCGCAATCATCGATCCGACGGCCATTCTGGCTGACGATGTAGAGGTCGGCCCTTGGTCGATCGTCGGACCTGGTGTGGAAATCGGCGAGGGTACAATCGTTGGGCCGCATGTGATTCTCAAGGGGCCGACAAAGATCGGTAAGCATAACCACCTTTATCAGTTTTCCTCGATTGGTGAGGACACGCCCGATCTCAAATACAAAGGCGAAGAAACGCGTCTGGTTATTGGTGATCACAACGTGATCCGCGAAGGTGTAACTATCCACCGCGGGACGATTCAGGACCGTGCAGAAACAACGCTGGGTGATCACAACCTGATCATGGCCTACGCGCACATCGGTCACGACAGCGTCATTGGCAACCACTGCATCCTGGTCAACAACACTGC
>NZ_JAMFRV010000454.1 GCF_026224925.1 Pseudomonas sp.
ATTGATGCTGACGGCGAACGCACCCTCTTGTTCGGCTTCCCAGGCACGAGCCTTGGCGATGCGCTCGATCATCGGCCCGACATCAGTACGCCCACCGTTAGCTTCCTCGAGCATTGGTAGGTGAATGCGCAAAGTACGCGGTTTGATTTCACCTTTCATGGTGCGCTGCAGCAGGTTACCTGCATGGCAGGCAGTCTCCCTCAGGTCAATGTGCGGGTAAGTCTTATAAGAAACCAGAATCTGTGCCAGCTCGCACATACGCTCGGAGACGTTTGCGTGCAGGTCCATGGTCATAGCAATGGGCAGATCCGGGCCGACTACGGCGCGCAATCGTGCCAGGATTTCTCCGTCGCCATCGTCACTGTGTTCGGCAACCATGGCCCCATGCAGGCACAGCAGGATGCCGTCGAAGGTTTGTGCTTTGGCGGCCTCGACAATCAAACCAACCAGGTATTCAAAAGCTTCGACCGTCACCGGCCCCGCAGGCTCGCTCCAGGCGCTGACGACATGCTTCATATCCCAACCGAATTCGGCCGCGCAACTCAGCGCACCCGCCAGACCGGTATTGGATCGGCCCCGCCTCTTTATTGCCTCCTCGCCCAGCATCAAGGTCTCGCGCCGGAACTCGGGTAGACCCGTCTTGTGGGCGCTGAAGGTGTTCGACTCGTGCATGAACTCGGCAGTGAGAACTTTGAATGACATTTAGGACTCCGGGGCAAGGACCATCGACTCATGAACGTGGCATGCCACGGCATGTTGGTCAGTCTGGGGGCGAAGGATAGGCAGGCTTTCAAGGCAACGTGGTTGTACGAGTGGACAGCGTCCGGCAAAGGCACAGCCGAGAGGCTCATCGTAGCCACTCGGAATTTCGCCAGTGATCCGCACAATCTCGTGGCGCTGGTGCGGATCGGGAACCAGAACGCTGGCCATCAGCGCCTTGGTGTACGGATGGATCGGCGTGGCGCCTCGTGGGAGGACTTCAACCACACGGCCGAGATACATCACCAGGCTGCGATCACAGAAGTACTGCACCAGCGCCAGGTCATGGGAGATAAAGACGTAGGTCAGATCGAGCCGATCACGCAAGTCCTGAAGCAGACCAATGACTTGCGCCTGGATCGACACGTCAAGCGAGGCCGTCGATTCGTCGAATACGATTAACGACGGATCCAGCGCCAGTGCCCTGGCGATACCTACTCGCTGTTTCTGTCCACCGGACATTTGATGTTGATAGCTGTCAGCCAGGTGAAGCGGCAAGGCGACCATGGTCAAGAGCGTATCGACCTTGGCCCGGGCTTGTGCCGGCGTCAGAGAAATGCCCTGTACCTGAAAGGGTTCAAGCAGCGTGTCGCGTACCTTCTGCCGTGGATCGATCGAAGAGTAGGGGTCCTGAAACACCATCTGAAAATGTCGCCGAAGAGGTCGCAAGGCCCGCACTGAGAGGCTGGCGATATCGGTA
The DNA here is from genome assembly GCF_026224925.1 of Pseudomonas sp. Classification (GTDB taxonomy): domain Bacteria; phylum Pseudomonadota; class Gammaproteobacteria; order Pseudomonadales; family Pseudomonadaceae; genus Aquipseudomonas. The sequence continues at coordinate 1,460 of NZ_JAMFRV010000454.1, forward strand.
CCGTCAAACAGCACTTCACCGGTTGTGGGCGTCAAGAGTCGCAAGATGAGACGGGCAAGGGTCGATTTTCCACAGCCTGATTCACCGACAACGCCCAGGACCTCCCCACGTTGCACGTCGAAAGAGACATCACTGACGGCGCGAAAGTGGCGTCGCGGCTTGAGGAAGCCGCCGCCGCTGGTGAAGGTTCGTCCGACGCCGCGTACTGACAGGATCGGCTTCATGGCAACCGTCCGGCGCTGTGCAGAAAACAAGACACGCTGCGTCCGGCCTCATTCGTTGGCAGGGGCACCGACTGGCGACATATATCCATTACCTTGTTACAGCGCGGATTGAAGCGACATCCCTCAGGCATGTTGCTGGCGGATGGCACCATCCCCGCAATTCCCGTCAGGCTTCCAGGGAGCATGCCCGGTCGAGGGATGCAGCCAATCAGTGCCATGGTGTAGGGGTGTTGCGGGTTGTCGAAAATCGTTGTTACAGAGCCATATTCGATTACCTGCCCGCAATACATGACGGCGACACGGTCGCAGGTTTGGGCCACGACGCCCATGTCATGGGTGATCAGCACCAGTCCAAGACCGCGTTCGCGCACGAGCTGGACCAGAAGCTGGATGATCTGGGCCTGGACGGTGACGTCCAGCGCGGTGGTCGGCTCATCGGCAATCAGCAGATCGGGATCACCAGCCAAGGCCATCGCAATCACGATTCTCTGGCGCATTCCGCCAGACAGTTGGTGCGGAAACAGATCGTAGGCGAGCGTCGGATTGGGAATGCGCATGCGCTCCATCAACTCCACCGAGCGAGCTTTCGCGTGGTGACGATCGAGGTGCAAATGCAGTTGTGACACCTGGTCGATTTGCCTGCCGACCCGAACCACGGGGTCGAGTGAAGTCATGGGGTTTTGCGTGATGAGCGCGATCCGGCCGCCACGAAATGCGCGATAGCCTGGTTCGTCCAGTGTTGTCAGGTCCGTGCCGTCGAAATCGATACTGCCGGACTTGACTCGTCCACCCATCAGCGGCAGTAGCCCCATGATGCTCATCGCCGTCATCGACTTGCCGGAACCGGATTCGCCAACGAGTCCAAGAATTTCACCCTTTTCCAGGGTCAGATCGACCCCGGACAAAGGCTCATATGGACCAAAACCGATCTTCAGATTTTCAATGGTCAATAGCATGGGCTCAATGACTCCTCGCTCGTGCCTTGATATCCAAGGCATACAGCACACCTTCTCCAAAAAGGTTGATAAAAATCACGGAGAGGGCGATGAGGGCGCCGGGCAACAGTATGACCCAGGGCGCGCTGAACAATTGGGCTGAGCCGGTGCTCATCATGGCGCCCCAGCTGGGTATCGGTGGCTGGACGCCCATGCCGAAAAAGCCCAGCGTCGCCTCAAGCAGGATGGCGTTGCCAGTCGAGAGCATGGCAACAACGATCACCGGCGCCACTACGTTCGGCAGCAGGCGACGCATGATGATATGCGTTGGTCCAGCGCCCAGGCTCAGGCTCGCCTCCACGAAGGTCTGGCGCTTCAAGCTTTTGATCTGGGTACGGGTAAGGCGTGTGAATTGCGCCAGGTAAGCGATGCTGATCGCGATGACCGTACTGGAGGAACCGGGACCGATGATTGCCACGATCAGCAGCGCGAGTACAATTTCCGGGAAGCTCCAAGTGAGGTCGACGATCGACATCACGATCCGGTCCAGCCGCCCGCCGACATAGCCGCAAATGGCGCCGATCAGAATGCCGACGGTCACTGAAAGGCTAATAGCGACCAGTGAAACGCTGAGCGAGGTCCTTGCACCGAAAATTACACGCGAGAGCACGTCCCGACCGAACTCGTCGGTGCCGAACCAATGCGCGGCAGACGGTGCCTGAGTGGCGATGGACAAATTTTGCAGGTCGTAAGGGTAGGGTGCCAGCCAGGGTGCGGCGCAGGCAATGAGGATCAGAATCAACAGCGCGATACCGGAGATCGCCGAACTGAACGTCGGCATCAGCGCACTGATGCTCCTGAAGGCAGTGGAGGAAATAGTGGTCATTGTGCGGAGTCCTCGCGTTGACGCGGGTCCATTGCAGCTTGCAGCAGATCACCGAGCAGCGTGCCGAGCATGACGGCGATGGCGAGAAACAGCAGGCAACCCTGGATCAGCGGATAGTCACGCTGCGCCAAGGCGCGGATTAGAAGCGAACCCAGCCCGGGGCGGGCAAATACATATTCGACGGTCACCGAGCCACCGACGATCAGACCAATACGCAAACTGAGAATCGTCACCACGGGAATGAGCGCGTGACGCAGGATGTGGCGTAGCTGAATCGTCCAGCGAGAAAGCCCCTTGGCATGCAGCAGCATCACGAAATCCTCACGGGCAATTTCAACCATGGAGATACGAGTTACCCTGGCCACCAACGCCATGCCTCCCAATCCAACGGTAATAACGGGCAGGACCAATGAGGTCCAGCTGCGTGCACCGGACACCGGCACCCAACCCAGCTCGACGGCAAACAACATGATCATCAAGAGCCCTAGCCAGAAGGTGGGCACCGTCGAGCCAAGTAACGACACGCCCATCAGGCCGTGATCGATCCAGCGCCCCTGAAAAGAGGCGGCAATCGTTCCGGCCAACAGGCCGGCGACCGCCGAGAACATCAATGCCCAGCCACCGAGCGCCAGGCTGTGGCCAAGATTGCTCATGATCAGATCAGCCACCGGGCGACGCATAACAATGGCCGTGCCCATGTCGCCGTGCACGATATTATTGAGCCAAGTGAAGTACTGCTCGATCAGGCTACGGTCCAGACCATAGCGGGCGATGATTTCCGCCCGCTGATTGACCGAGGCACCCACGCTCATCATGTTATCGACTGGGTCTCCCGGGACCATGTGAACGATCAGAAAGACCACGCCAGAGACGACGAAGAAGACCGGGATCATCGCCAGTAGCCTTCGAATGAAATAACTCATCATGTCAGTCGAGTCCGCATCGCCATGTCCTGATCCTTATTCCTTGATGGAGATATCAAGCACGGTCTGGGCGGTAAATTGCGGGCCGTCGATTTTGTCGGGCAACGTCAGACGTTCCTTGCCGAAAACCACGCTCTGTTCCGGCTCGTAGATCGGAGCGAAGGGGTATTGGGTGAGCACATATTCGTGATACGTAAGGAAGTTGGCAGCCCGCTCCTCGGGGGTCTTCGAGCCGGTCAGTGCCTTGGTCCGCAACGCCTCGCCTTTGGCGTCGTTCCACATCGATACGTTGGGGTAGCCGAGGCGTTCAGCACTGAAGAACCAATCAAGGATGTCTGCGTTGTTCCAGCCATAGCTACGCACAGCCAGTTGCTGCGTCCCCTTCTTGTATTCGGCGCGAATTGAACTGGAATCGAAAACCGAGATTTTTGCGTCGATGCCCACGGCTTTCAGCTGTGCCTGGATGACTTCTGTCAGGCGTTTGAACTCAGTGTCGCCTTGCGTCACCAAGGTCACGCTTAATGGTTTGCCATTTTTCACGCGGATGCCGGCAGATCCCATCTTCCAGCCCGCCTCGTCGAGCAGGGTCTTGGATTGTGCGGGGTCATAGGCGATGTTGAGCTTGGGATCAACCTTTGATTCCGGCAGTGAGGCAATCAAAAAATTGTGCGCGGCCCGGCCTCTGCCATTGAACAGACTGTCGACAATCTCCTGCTGATTGATCGCCAGGGCGGTCGCTTTACGCACCTTGATATCGGTAAAGGGTTCGACAGTGGTGTTGATCGGCATGTAGTAAATGCCGAAGCCAGCCTGGCTTTTTATGGTCGCGTTATTCAGCGTCTTGTATTGCGCCAGGATGTCACTCGGAACATCGATAACCAGATCGACACCGCCCGTCTTGAATTCGAGGAAGGCGGTCGAGGAGTCAGCAATCTCGCGCAAGGTCAATTTGTCTATCTTTGCCGGTCCTTTGTTCGCGGAGAGTGGGCCGCCCCAGGTGTAATCAGGGTTGCGAACCAGCACCGCCTCGGAGCCAATTTCAACACTTTCAAGCTTGTACGGCCCCGTGCCGACAGCGACCTTCACGCCGTAGTCCGCCCCCTCAGCATCATAGGCTTTGGGACTCGGAACCCCCATGAACCCGCTCGACAAGTTGTAGAGGAGGTTGGTATCGGGGTGCTTCATGACGAAATGCACCGTGTAGTTATCGACAACCTCGACCTTGTCGATGGCGCTGACCAAAAAGGCGTTTTCGGTGCCTATAAATTTCGGGATCCACCAGGCAATGGTTTGCGCATTGAAGGGCTCGCCGTCATGGAAGGTGACGCCCTGGCGCAGATGGAAGGTCCAGCTCATGCCATCTGCGGTGGTTTCCCAGCTTGTGGCCAGGTGTGGATAAAATTTCTGATTCGCGTCCTGGTCCACCAGACGGTCGTAGATCAAACCGTCGACTAGCGTTACTAACGAGCTGCGGATTGGGTCCAACGAGGTTGCGCCCGCTTGCGACGACGGCAACACAAAGGTGGCCTCGGTGTCCGCTAAAGCTCCATTTGAGAGCAGCCCTCCTGCGCAGATGAAACTGAGAGCGAACAGAGACCCGTAAAGCTTGCCTTTGAATAGATTCATGATGTGCGCTCCCTCGTTTGACTCATTGGCTGTTTGAGTTCGTTGTTATTCTTCCTGCGGTGTTCCGACGTATCCGGTGAATCTGTTGTAACTGGCGAAAATCTGGCTCAAGCGATCCTCTACGCAGGCGCCCAGTTGCGCGAATACACCATTGATCGCCAGCTGAACCAGCGAGACCAGTGGACCTAGGGAGTCCAGAAAGTGATTGAGCTCGGTGGGCACGGCGAACACTTCGCTGGCTACCGATGGGCCCCAATCGCAAAAGGTGTCAGTGATGATGGTCACCGGTATGCCGCGATCCCGCGCCGATGTCGCCAACAACTGGCTTTGGCGCGAATAGCGCCGGGTATCAATGATGACCAGCATGGTTTTGGATGGATCAGTCAGCAGCACATCGACGAAATTACCGGCGGCCACATCGGCCAGGTGCACGCCATCGCGTAAATACTGCAACTGGTGCGCAAGGATCGCCGCGACCCCTCGTTCCGTCTGGAATCCCGCGCAGTAAACCTTTTCCCGAGTCGCCAGCCGCTTGACGAAGCGCTCGAACTCAGGACTTTGAGCGATCTCGTAAACGCGCACTATTGTGCTGATTTCAAACTCCAGGCTGGCGGCAAGCAGGTCGTTTCCGGATTGGGCGCGCGCCGCGAACTCCCTCAGCCGATCACCGACCAGCCAAGGACTGTCGCCGATATTACTTTTCAGCTCGGCTTTCAGCTCTTTGAAGTGGGTATAGCCGATAGCGCGGCAGAACCGCCCCACAGACATCTCACCGACACCGACTTTGGTAGCAATGCTGGCGGCAGTCTCGAAGGGCAGCTCATTCAAATTGGTCAGCATATAATTGGCGATAGCGCGCCCGGAGGCGGTTGATCCTTCCAGGCTATCGAGCAGACGCTGCTTCACGGTTGTCATTGAAAAATCCAAATATGATATGTTTCTAACTTTTGATGATCGTATAATATTTTTATAACACGAATCGATCAACAGCAGTCAATTATTTGGGCACTCGATTTGTGGGCGGCGTATTGGGCTAGTGTCGAAAGGATTACCGGTGTCATAAGCTAACGGGTAACGGGTAGGTCAATTCGCGTCAAATTAATGCGCATGAAAGGAATATGGTCCAGTTGCGAGTCCTTCCCTTGTCGGCTGTGTAGAGGCCTTTCACCTCCAAGTCATCCGCGTGGCCACAACTGCCAGACTGGTTACACTTACGCGCAACGCGCCATGCCTGGCGCACCAAAAAAAAAAGGCCAGCGCATCGCGCTGGCCCTTTGTCTGTCATGGCCCACTAGACAGTAGGCCGATTCAACTATTTGTGAAAATGAGCAACTATTTTGTGAACCTACAACCTCTTAAAAATCGAGGTTAGACACCGCCAACGCATTGCTTTCGATGAAGTCGCGGCGAGGTTCCACTGCGTCACCCATCAGGGTGTTGAAGATCTGGTCTGCACCAACGGCATCTTCAATCGTCACTTTGAGCATGCGGCGTACAGCCGGATCCATGGTGGTTTCCCACAACTGATCCGGGTTCATTTCGCCCAGACCTTTGTAGCGCTGGATCGTGTGACGCTTGGTGCTTTCCGCCATCAACCAAGCAAGGGCTTCCTTGAACTCGGTCACTTGCTTCTTGCGTTCGCCACGTTGGATGTAAGCGCCTTCTTCAAGCAAGGTGCTGATTTTCTCGCCGAGGGTAGTTACAGTTTTGTAATCGTTACTGCCAAAGAAGTCACGGTTGAACGTGATGTAGTTGGACAGACCATGAGAGATAAGCTCAACCTCCGGCAGCCACACATTACGCTCGCGATCTTCACGCAGGCTTGCCTTATAGACCAGCCCAGACTTTTCGCCAACACGCAGACGCGCGTCAAACAACGCCAGCCACGCTTGCATGCCTTCGTGGTCAGACAGCTGCTCAAGTGAGATAGCCGGCAGGTAAACGAAATGCTCGGTCAGTTCCTGAGGGTACAAACGCGACAGGCGCTTGAGAGTCTTCATGACCATGCGGAACTCATTAACCAGACGCTCTAGCGCCTCACCTGAGATACCCGGTGCCGATTCGTTGAGGTGCAAGCTGGCATCTTCAAGGGCCGACTGAGTCATGTATTCTTCCATGGCTTCGTCGTCTTTGATGTATTGCTCTTGCTTGCCTTTCTTCACTTTGTACAGCGGTGGCTGAGCGATGTAGATGTAACCGCGCTCAATCAACTCCGGCAGTTGACGGAAGAAGAAGGTCAACAACAGGGTCCGAATGTGCGAACCGTCAACGTCAGCATCGGTCATGATGATGATGTTGTGGTACCGCAATTTGGCGATGTTGTATTCGTCACGGCCAATACCGCAACCCAACGCAGTGATCAACGTGCCCACTTCTTGCGATGAGATCATCTTGTCGAAGCGCGCTTTTTCTACGTTCAGGATTTTGCCTTTAAGCGGCAAAATAGCCTGAGTTCTACGGTTACGTCCCTGCTTGGCTGATCCGCCAGCAGAGTCACCTTCCACTAAATACAGCTCGGAAAGGGCAGGGTCTTTCTCTTGGCAGTCAGCGAGTTTGCCTGGCAAACCAGCAATGTCTAACGCACCTTTACGGCGGGTCATTTCGCGAGCCTTACGAGCAGCTTCACGAGCGCGCGCAGCGTCGATCATTTTGCCAACGACAGCTCTGGCTTCGCTCGGGTTTTCCAGCAGGAAGTCAGAGAAGTGTTTACCCATCTCTTGTTCAACTGCGGTTTTAACTTCGGAAGAAACCAGTTTGTCTTTAGTCTGCGAGCTGAACTTTGGATCAGGTACTTTGACGGAGATGATCGCTGTCAGGCCTTCACGCGCATCGTCACCGGTAGTGGCGACTTTGTGCTTTTTCGCCAGACCTTCTTGCTCGATGTAGGTGTTCAGATTCCGAGTCAACGCCGAACGGAAACCGACCAGGTGGGTACCACCATCGCGCTGAGGAATGTTGTTGGTAAAGCACAACAGGTTCTCGTTAAAGCTGTCGTTCCACTGCAACGCGATTTCAACACCGATGCCGTCTTCGCGTTGAATGTTGAAGTGAAAGACTTGGTTTACCGGAGTCTTGTTGGTGTTCAAGTATTCAACGAACGCGCGTAGGCCGCCTTCGTATTTGAACAGTTCTTCCTTGCCGCTGCGCTCGTCCCGTAAAACAATCCCTACACCGGAGTTAAGGAACGACAGTTCACGAATGCGCTTGGCAAGAATGTCCCAGCTGAAATGGATGTTCTTGAAAGTAAGGTCCGACGGTTTGAAATGAATTTCAGTACCGGTGGAATCACTCTCGCCGACAATACGCATAGGTTCCTGAGGAACACCATGGACATAAGTCTGCTCCCAAACTTTGCCACTGCGACGTACCGTCAACAGCAGCAATTCGGACAAGGCATTTACAACTGAAACGCCTACACCGTGCAAGCCGCCAGAAACCTTGTAAGAGTTGTCGTCGAACTTACCACCAGCATGCAGCACGGTCATGATGACTTCGGCTGCAGAAATGCCTTCTTCTTTGTGTACGTCTACCGGAATACCGCGACCGTTGTCGCGCACGGTGATTGACTCATCCGTGTGGATAACAATGCTGATTTCATCGCAATGGCCAGCCAAAGCTTCGTCGATCGAGTTATCGACCACCTCGAATACCATGTGGTGTAAACCGCTGCCATCGTCGGTGTCGCCGATATACATACCGGGACGCTTGCGTACGGCATCTAGCCCTTTCAGCACTTTAATGCTGGAGGAGTCGTACGTTTGATTTTCGCTCATGCATTCACTCCCGGTGGTCGTGGGTCTGGGTGATACGGCCATGTTCCACGTGGAACACAGCGACTGGCGTTTCCGTCTGCCAGCCTTCCCTCAATAATTCTTGATCTACACAGGTTATAAAAACCTGGCAGCGTAAGTCTTCCAATAAACGGCAAAGCGCACGGCGGTGATGCTCATCCAGTTCAGATGGCAAATCATCCACCAGATAAATACATTGGCCTCGCCGAGCTTGGCTGACCAAATGTCCTTGGGCTATGCGCAAGGCACAGACCACTAGCTTCTGCTGACCGCGGGACAAAATATCCGAAGCATTATGAGCGCCTAGCCTTAAGCGCAAATCAGCTCGTTGCGGTCCAGCTTGCGTATGGCCCATCTGTTGATCACGGTGCAGAGACGAGGCGAGCACAGTACTCAGCTCTTTATCCTTATCCCAACCGCGGTAATAACTTAGGGTCAAACCTTCGAGTTCAACTAACTCGCTAAGGGTCTGCTCGAAAACCGGTTTAAGCGCCTTAATATAAGCCCTACGGTATTCGTCGATTTCATCGCTGGCGAGGCACAGCTCTCTGTCCCAAGCCGCCTGTGAAGCGATGTCGAGTGTACCATGCCGGAGCCACGAGTTCCGCTGCCTAAGGGCCTTCTGCAAGCGCTGCCACGTCGACATAAACCGAGGTTCCACGTGGAACACTCCCCAATCAAGAAACTGACGGCGGATCTTCGGAGCGCCTTCCAACAGACGAAAGCTATCCGGATTGATTAATTGCAGTGGGAGCGCCTCGGCTAACTGCGCTGCACTCTTTGCATTTTGGCCGTCGATGCGGATTTGAAATTCGCCCTGACGGTCGCGCGATATTCCGAGGTTGTTGTGACCGCCTTCAGCTAATTCCACCTGACCAAAGACTGTGCAAGCTGTTTGCTCATATTGAATAACAGGCAAGAGCCGAACGCTGCGAAACGAGCGCGCCAAGCCAAGCAGGTGAATGGCTTCCAGCACGCTGGTTTTGCCGCTGCCGTTTGCACCGTGAAGGATATTTATGCGGGGAGAGGGGGAGAGCGTCACTGGGTGCAAATTACGCACCCCAGTGACGGTGACGCGGCTAAGAGACATTCAAATTCTGCTGAGGATGGATACGTTACAGGCGCATCGGCATTACAACGTAAGCAGAATCATCGTTGTCCGATTCCTGCACCAGTGCGCTGCTATTAGAATCGGACAGAATCAACCGGACCTGTTCGGTGGTCATCACCCCTAATACGTCCAGGAGATAGCTAACGTTAAATCCGATCTCCAAGTCGGCGCCATTGTAATCCACCCCGACTTCTTCCTCAGCCTCTTCCTGCTCTGGGTTGTTCGCCTGAATTTTCAATTGCCCGCTGGCCAGCTGCAAACGAATACCACGATACTTTTCATTTGAAAGAATCGCGGTCCGGCTAAACGCTTCACGCAATGCTTGCCGATCACCCAAGACCAACTTGTCGCCACCTTTTGGCAGAACGCGTTCGTAATCCGGGAATTTCCCGTCCACCAGCTTGGAGGTGAAGGTGAATTCGCCAGTGGTGGCGCGGATGTGATGCTGACCCAGGACGATGCTGACAATACCGTCCTGCTCAGTCAACAACCGCGCAAGCTCCAGAATCCCTTTACGTGGAACGATCACTTGGTGACGATCCGCTTGCTCAATCTCGGCGGTCATCGAGCACATTGCAAGCCGGTGTCCGTCGGTAGCAACCGCGCGCAACACGCCTGCGCTAACCTCAAGCAACATTCCGTTAAGATAGTAACGGACGTCTTGCTGAGCCATGGCGAAGCTAGTGCGCTCGATCAGACGGCGCAATTTGCTTTGCACTAAATTGAACGTAAGTGAGCCTGGGCCTTCTTCCACCGTTGGGAAGTCATTGGCTGGTAGCGTGGACAAAGTGAAGCGGCTACGGCCAGCCTTGACCACCAGCTTGTGTTCATCGAGTTTGATATCGATCAACGCGTCGTTGGGCAAGCTTTTACAAATATCCATCAGCTTGCGAGCAGGGACAGTGATTTCCCCGGGCTCGGCAGGCTCTTCCAGCTGAACACGGCCAACCAGCTCGACTTCCAGGTCAGTACCTGTCAGCGAAAGCTGTTGCCCTTGGACGACCAAGAGCACGTTGGAAAGCACCGGCAAGGTCTGGCGGCGTTCAACGACGCCGGCGACCAGTTGCAGAGGTTTCAACAAGGCTTCGCGTTGAATGGTGAAATGCATGGTCTAGTCCCTTGCCTTAATAAGCTGCGCTGGTGTCATCAGGTTGTCAGTGTTCGCAGCAGGTTCTTGTAGTCCTCGCGAATATCCGCGTCGGATTCCTTAAGCTCGTTGATCTTTCGGCATGCGTGCAGCACGGTCGTGTGGTCACGTCCGCCGAACACATCACCAATCTCAGGCAAGCTGTGGTTGGTTAACTCTTTAGAAAGCGCCATTGCAACCTGGCGCGGACGCGCTACAGACCGCGAACGGCGCTTGGACAGCAAATCAGAAATCTTAATCTTGTAGTACTCAGCGACCGTGCGCTGAATGTTATCCACACTGACTAATTTGTCTTGGAGCGCCAACAGATCTTTCAACGATTCGCGAATTAACTCAATCGTAATGTCGCGACCCATGAAGTGCGAGTGCGCAATTACCCGCTTCAGCGCGCCTTCCAGTTCACGTACGTTGGAACGAATACGTTGAGCGATGAAAAATGCTGCGTCATGGGGCAGATCAACTTTCGCCTGATCTGCTTTTTTCATCAAGATGGCAACGCGGGTTTCCAGCTCTGGCGGCTCAACGGCAACCGTCAGCCCCCAACCGAAACGCGATTTGAGACGCTCTTCCAGCCCTTCAATCTCTTTCGGATAGCGGTCGCTGGTCAAAATGACCTGCTGGCCGCCTTCGAGCAAGGCATTGAAAGTATGGAAAAATTCTTCCTGTGACCGCTCTTTTCGAGCGAAGAATTGAATGTCATCGATCAGCAACGCATCGACTGATCGATAAAAGCGTTTAAATTCGTTGATCGCATTCAGCTGCAGTGCCTTGACCATGTCGGCCACGAAGCGCTCCGAGTGCAGGTAAACAACCTTGGCATTTGGGTTCTTCTTTAATAGATGGTTGCCCACCGCATGCATCAAGTGCGTTTTACCCAACCCAACCCCGCCATAAAGGAACAGAGGGTTATAAC
>NZ_JAMFRV010000455.1 GCF_026224925.1 Pseudomonas sp.
GATCCAGCGTGCTAAAGGCACTGGGACACCGACCCAGATCGCGACCGAATTAGGGCTTCAATCATCCAACCTCGCTCAGATTCTTGGCGAGCTGGATCGGCGCAATCTGATTCAGCGGACTTGCGACCCTGCCGACAAGCGCAAGGTTCGCCTCTCGCTCACGCAGGCAGGCCTCAATCTCGCGTGTGAAGCGCGCGGGAGGCGGGATCAGTGGCTATCTGACACGATGGAAGCGTGCCTCTCCGTGGAGGAACAAGCGCAGTTGCTCGCTGCCGGAGCGCTGATCCAGCGAATTGCACTTTGGAGCGAACCCACTCCGGAGGGCTCGGACTAACCCTACGTTTCGAACAACAGCCGAGCCTGTCAGGCTCCCCCGACAACAGATATCCAGGAACTTTTCATGTCCATTCGCCGCGTCAATCACGCCGTCCTTTCCGTGTCCGATCTTGAGGCATCGACTATGTTTTACCGCGACGTTCTTGGGCTAGAACTAGTCGCAATACTGCCCGCACAAGGCGACTGGAAGGAGATGCGCTTCTTCCGGGCATCGGGCGAGTCCACCAATCACCATGACGTCGGGATTATCGCGAATGCCACGCTGCCGCTTCCCGGCCGGGGCCAGCCGTCCGTCCCAGGACTTTTTCACGTCGCCTTCGAGGTCGGCACGATTGAGGAGCTGGAGAGCATGGGCCAACGGCTGAAAGAAGCGAATGCCTTCATCGACTGTGTCGAACAGCCGATGCACCTTTCGGTATACGGCCGAGACCCCGACGGTCTTTCGTTAGAGGTCGTGTGGCGCGTGCCCAACGTCGACTGGAGCTACGAGGATCTGTGGCGACGCCCGCTCGACTTCGACGCAGTGAAAGATCGTTGGGGTGGCACCCTGACCACCGGCTCCGCAGCCGGCGAACCGGCCTGAACCTCCCACCATGTAAGGCGCCCACACGCTATGATTCAAACAACAACTTCATATGGAGCAGCAACGCTTGGAATTACGACAACTGCGCTATTTCGTAAAGATCATCGAACATGGCAGTCTCGGGCGTGCAGCACTTGAACTGGAAGTGGGTGTGTCAGCCCTGAGTCAGCAAATCTCCAAGCTGGAAAACGAGTTGTGCACCCGTCTGCTGAATCGCACCACCACCGGCGTAACGCCTACTAGCGCCGGACTTGCATTTTTACACCATGCCCAGCTAACACTGCGCCAAGCGGAGAATGCCATCATGGCCGCCCATCGCGGGCGTATGAGTGGCTACGTCAGCGTCGGCTTACCACCGACCACCGCGACGGTTCTCGCTCTGCCGTTGATCAATGCAATGCGTGCCCGTTATCCGGATATACAACTTCATCTGGTAGAAATGCTTTCCGGGCACTTAGCCGCACAGCTCAACGCACGGCAGATTGATCTGGCCATTCTGTTCCAGCTCGAAGGCGGTAAACGCTGGAGCGTGACTCCCCTGCTTGATGAAAAGCTGTTTGTAATTGCCTCGCCCAGCCTGCCCAATGCGCCCTGTGGCGACAGCGTGCAGCTAGCAGACCTCGGTGGCTTGCCGCTTGTGATGCCCAGCTCGCAACATGGTTTGCGCACGGCATTGATGAGTGCGTTTGAGCGGGTAGGATTGACACCCAATATCATCATGGAGGTGGACGGTCTCGCTGTTCTGATGAACGCCGTCCGTGCAGCTCATGCTGCGACGATACAACCAGGGGCCGCAGCCGCGTTGAAAGGCGAGTCTGGACTTTCACTGGTTAAAATTTCCGACCCTCATGTGGGCCGGCGTAATCTTCTGGCGACGCTAGCGGATGACGAACTGTCTCCTGCAGCATTGGCAACGCGTTTGGTCATTGTCGATGTAGCACGACAATTGGTGGTCGACAAACAGTGGCCGGGAGCAACGTGGATTGAGGATGTAGACGTGTAACAGCCGCTGCGACCCATCTTGGTCAGATACGAGTCGCGTTAGGGCAAACCCTTTAGAAAAACTAAACACCCCGCGTCAAAAGCAGCCTTTCGGCACCTCGCGCCCTCCTCTACCTTTCGCCTCACTCGCAAGGAGCACATCGTTCCTGCCTCCTTGCGAATCGAGGAGCGATAATGTTCGATGTTTTAATCATAGGGGGTGGCAATGCTGCCCTGTGCGCCGCGCTGATGGCGCGTGAGAGCGGCGCCAGCGTAATGCTGCTGGAAGCCTCACCAAAAGCCTGGCGCGGTGGTAACTCGCAACACACCCGTAACTTGCGTTGCATGCACGACGAGCCGCAAGACGTGCTGATCGACGCTTATCCGGAAGAAGAATACTGGCAAGACCTTCTGAAGGTCACGGGCGGCATCACCAATGAAAAACTTGCCCGTATAGCCATTCGTGCATCGTCCTCTTGCCGCGACTGGATGCGTTCACACGGGGTGCATTTCCAACCGCCACTGTCCGGCGCGCTGCATGTGGCGCGCACCAATGCTTTTTTCATGGGCGGCGGGAAAGCGTTGGTGAACGCGTATTTCCGCAGCGCTGAACGTCTGGGTGTGAAAGTCCGCTACAACACCCAAGTGACCGATATTGAGCTGGAAGATGGCAAGTTCGTCGCAGCTCACATTGGCGAACATGACGTCGATGGTCAGCACGTAGCCGCAGAGCGTATTGAAGCCCGGGCATGCGTTCTGGCATCAGGTGGCTTCGAATCCAACCGTGAATGGCTGCGCGAGGCATGGGGTCAGAACGAGCGCGGTGAATGGCCGTCCGACAATTTCCTGATCCGTGGTACACGATTCAATACCGGCATTTTGCTACGGCGAATGCTCGATCTTGGCGCTGATGTGATCGGCGATCCGACGCAAGCGCACATGGTAGCGATTGATGCCCGCGCGCCACTGTACGACGGTGGTATCTGCACCCGTATCGACTGTGTATCGCTGGGTGTGGTGGTCAATCGTGACGGCGAACGCTTCTACGACGAAGGCGAAGATTTCTGGCCAAAGCGTTATGCAATCTGGGGGCGTCTGGTAGCCGGACAACCAGGTCAGCAGGCGTATTCGATCATCGATCAACAAGCCATCGGTCGCTTCATGCCACCGGTCTTTCCCGGAACCACCGCCAATACCCTGCAAGACCTCGCCCACCAGTTGAAGCTGCCTCAAGAACAATTCGTCAAGACCGTCGAGGACTACAACAACGCCTGCCGGGTCGGCACTTTCGACCACACCTCTTTGGACGATTGCCATACCGAAGGGCTGATACCCGCCAAAACCCATTGGGCGCGGCCGTTGGTGAAGCCACCTTTCTACGCCTACCCGCTTAAACCGGGTGTCACTTTCACCTACCTCGGCCTCGCCACCGACGACACTGCTGCCGTGCACTTCAACGGCAAGGCGAGCCCCAACCTGTTTGTAGCCGGAGAAATGATGGCTGGCAATGTGCTTGGCAAGGGATATACCGCTGGTATAGGCATGGCTATCGGTACTGCGTTTGGACGCATTGCCGGGGTACAGGCCGCTGCTTCGGTGGGGTTTGGGACTGCTTCTTTGAACACGGAGTCTCAACATGCAACTGTTTGATCCCAAGGCTCAGAGCGGGTTAATCCCGGTATTGAATCTCGACGAAACCGAAGTCCAGCGGCAGATGAGCATTTGCAATTCCTGCCGCTATTGCGAAGGCTTCTGCGCGGTCTTCCCTGCTATGACCCGACGTCTGGAGTTTGAACAGGCTGACATCCATTACCTGGCGAACCTTTGCCATAACTGCGGCGCGTGCCTGCACGCCTGTCAGTACGCCGCTCCACACGAATTCGCGGTCAATGTGCCCAAGGCCATGGCCAAAGTTCGCCTCGCTACCTACGCCGAATACGCATGGCCGCAGGTGATGGGCAAGTTGTATCAGCGCAACGGACTGACCTTGGCGCTGGCTTCTGGTGCGGGACTGGCATTGTTCCTGTGTCTCACGCTGATGGTTATGGGCAATCTTTTCACGATCATGCCAGGGGGCAACTTCTACGGGATCTTCCCGCACAACACGTTGGCGCTGATGTTCGGCGCGGTCTTCGGCTTTGCGACACTCGCGTTGACGATTGGCGTGCGGCGCTTCTGGCGCAACGTCTCACCGGTTGCAGCACCCTTGCAGCTAAAAACATCCGCTGCACTGGAGGCCACGGCCAACGTCGCCCAACTCAAATACCTGGACGGCGGGCATGGTGAGGGCTGCAACAACGCCGATGATAAATTCACGTTGTGGCGTCGGCGCTTCCACCATCTCACCTTCTACGGCTTCATGCTGTGCTTCGCCGCC
>NZ_JAMFRV010000456.1 GCF_026224925.1 Pseudomonas sp.
CCTGTCCTTTACCCTTGAACCCGGCAAGACGCTGGCGCTGGTCGGTGAGTCCGGCTCGGGCAAAAGTGTCACGGCGCGTAGCCTGATTGGCTTGGCCGGAGCAGGCGCTCGGGTCACTGCGCGCACTCTGAGCTATGGCGGCCGAGACTTGTTGACCTTGTCCGAACGTGATTGGCGTGCATTACGAGGCAAAGGCATTGGGTTTGTGCTGCAGGACGCCCTGGTTTCGCTAGACCCTTTGCGGCCGGTGGGCAAAGAGATTCTGGAGGTGCTTGAAACCCACCGTTGGGGTGACCGCCGCAGTCGAACACAGCGGGTTATCGAGTTGCTTGATCGAGTGGGTGTGCCCGAACCCGAGTTGCGCGCGCGTCAACGTCCGGATCAATTGTCGGGCGGTCTGCGCCAGAGGGCGTTGATTGCCAGCGCCCTGGCACTGGACCCTGGGTTGGTGATCGCTGACGAACCCACTACCGCACTGGACGCTACGGTACAGGCGCAAATACTCAGCGTATTGCAGGACATCAAGGCCCGTGGCGATTCACTGTTGATCATCAGCCATGACCTAGCTGTGGTTGCACAGCTTGCCGATGAAGTATTGGTGCTGCGCCACGGTGAAGTGGTCGAGCAGGGGCCTATGGCGCGAGTGCTGCGTGACCCGCGCCATCCTTACACCCGTGCGCTGTTGAATGCGGTCCCGGCAGAGCACGCCCGCGGTACGCGACTGTCGCCTGAGCGCGAACCCGAACCCGATAGTGTCAAACCACGAGCCTCGTTGGACGCCCCTGTAGTGCTGCAAGCGTGGGGCTTGGGCAAGCGTTACGTCGGCCCGGATCATCAATCGCGGCAAGTGGTCGACGACGTCAGCTTTGACCTCCGCGCCGGGCGGACCCTGGGAATTGTCGGTGAGTCCGGCTCCGGTAAGACCACCGTTGCGCGCATGGTATTGGGGTTGCTGGAGCCGGACGCCGGTCAAGTGTCCTTCCTGGGGCGACCTTGGACCGGGGCTGATGGCCAGCGAGTTTCGGAGAAAGACCGTCGTGTTTATCGCCGTGATATCAGCGTCATTTATCAAGACCCGTTGAGTTCTTTTGATCCTCGCTGGAGCGTCGGGCAAATCCTCGCCGACGCGTTGGACGTCGCCGGGGTCGGGATTTTAGACCAGCCTGCACGCATCACCCGGTTGTTGGACCAAGTGCGTCTGCCGGCCGAACTGGCCGCGCGGCGGCCGCTGCAACTCTCGGGCGGCCAACGTCAGCGGGTGGCGATTGCCAGGGCCATCGCGAGCAATCCCAAAGTCATTATTTGCGATGAGCCGGTGTCGGCGCTGGACGTATCAGTTCAAGCCCAAGTACTGGATTTGTTGGCGGATCTGCAAGCTGAACTGGGCTTGGCGTATCTGTTTATCTCACACGACTTGGGGGTTATTCGCCACGTCAGCGATGAGGTGTTGGTGATGCGCCACGGCAAAGTCGTGGAAAGCGCATTGGTCGACGACTTGTTCAACAACCCGCAACACGAATACACCCGCCGACTGCTGAGCGCAGTACCGCGCCTACCGGGCGCTGGCATCAAATTAGTTGCGCTGCCACCCGAGCCTGAGGATGACCTGCCGCTGTTTGATGAATCACGGCTGTGGAAAATCGCTATTTAAGCTCAAACTTTGCCCAAGGAATTACCATGAGCACGCTGTTCGCAACACCTGATCGAACCCTCATCACCGTCGCCGACCTGAATGCCCGTGCGGATCACTTGCTGCCGCAGATCGCAGCGGGTGCAGCGCAACGTGAGCGCGACCGAGAATTACCTTTTGACGCAGTGGCCCAGATCGCTAAAGCGCGCCTGTATACCTGCCGGATACCCACGAAATATGGCGGACCGGGCGGCTCGGTCAAGGACGTCATTAATTTGCTGGTTCGTATCGCCTCCGTGGACTCCAATGTCGCACAAGCATTAAGACCCGGCTTCGGTTTCATTGAGGGGTTGCTGGCGTCGCAGGCTGAAGGTGCCGAGGGCGAACGCGAACGTTGGTTCGAGCGCTACTTACAGGGTGCGGTAATAGGCAATGCGGGTTGGGAAGTCGGCGGTGCCAACGGATCGATCAGCGCGCGGATTGTTCGCGATGGCGAGCACTTTCGCGCCAACGGCAGCAAGTACTACAGCACCGGTTCGCTGTACGCCGATTGGGTCAGCGCCGTGGCATTGGATGAGAACGACCAGCCGGTGTCTTTCATTCTGCCGCGAACGCGTGAAGGTTTGGAACTGCTCGATGACTTTGATGCCATGGGCCAACGCTTGACCGCCAGCGGCACCACGTTACTGAACGATGTTGTGGTGCATGCCGATGAAATTCGGACGAAAACGGTGGAGGAGGGCAAGCGCACCATCGTTACGCCGTTCCTGCAGTTGTTCCTTGCAGCGGTGGAAGCCGGCATCGCCCGCAATGCGCTGAACGATGCAGTGGTGTTTGCCCGTGAGCATGCGCGGCCAATCAAGCACAGCACAGCGAGCCGATCCATTGACGACCCCTACGTGGAACTCAGTGTGGGTGATATTTCCGCCCGTGCTTACACGGCTGAAGCGGTGGTGTTACGCGCGGCTGAATCCATTGATCGAGCCTGGGCTGCAAACCTTGACCCGCACGCGGTTGATCAAGCTGCAATCGAGGTAGCCCAAGCGCAATACATCGCCGCCGAGTCAGCGCTCAAAGCCGCCGAACTGGTGTTCGACGTGGGCGGCGCCTCGACTACTGGCCGCGCCCACAACCTCGACCGTCACTGGCGCAACGCACGCACCGTGGCCAATCACAACCCCCGCCACTGGAAAGCGGCGGCGGTGGGCGCGTGGCAACTTAAAGGCACCCCACCACCGACGTCCGGGTTGTTCTAACGGTTTATGCGAACCCCTACTCTGTTTGGGAGATGTAAGTTGCTTGAAGTATGTGACTTCATGAGTGTCCAGCTTTAACGTCAGTGCAGCCACAGCATCCTCAAGGTGATGTGGCTGGCTGGCTCCTTTTAAAAATAATACTCTTTTCCTGGCAACTAATTAGTGTGCTCTTTGTAAGAACTCAATGATTTAATCAAGTAATGCCGCGCGCAGCCGATAGGTGGCTAACGATCACTGTCAGCTCAGGCATTCTTATGAAATTCACTGTAAAAACCAAGTTACTGTGTTTAGCCATTGTCCCGGCCTTGCTCTTCGCACTGATCGTCAGCGGGGTCACGGAGCGGATGCTGAATAACAGCGCCGAGTCGGAAATGACCCGCTCACGCAGCCTCTTGGTGCAGCGTAATCGCGAGGTGCTGAAAAATTATGTCGACATCGCCCGGTCGACTATTAAACCGTTGTACGACGCCTCCGCCAGTGGTGACATGGCAGCCCGGGATAAAGCGCTAGAGCTGCTGAAGGCGGTGAAGTTCGGCGACGAGGGTTATTACTTTGCCTATGACACCAAAGGTGTGCGGATACTGCGTGGCGACAGCACTGCGGGGATCGGTAAAAGCTTTTGGGACACCCGTGATGCCGACGGTTCCTTTCATTACCAAACGTTTGTGACGGTCGCAAAAAACGGTAGTCACTACATTGATTACGCGGCGCCAAAGCCGGGTCAGGAAAGCGTACAGGTGCCTAAACTGGGTTACACCGAATACCTGGAAAAATGGGACTTAGTGCTCGGCAGTGCAATCAATGTCGATGATATCGACACGGCCATGGCGTTGGAGGAGCAATCGATAGATGCCCGCACCGACAAGTTACTTACCAGCATCATGATCCTGGCGGCGATCCTATTGCTGGTTACCGCCATTGCAGGTGTGTTGATCGCCAACGGAGTGGTGCGTCCTTTACATATTTTGAAAACCAATCTGGATGACATCGCGGCTGGCGACGGTGACCTGACTCGACGTTTGGCCATTACCGGTCACGATGAATTGGCTGATCTGGCTGGATCGTTCAACCGCTTCGTCGACAAGATTCACAGCATGGTTAGCCAAGTTGCGCAAATGACCACCGATCTGGGTGGTTTGGTCGCGCAGGCCACGCAACAAACAGTGCGTTCTGAACAGGCTATGCAGCGCCAGCGTGAAGAAACCGATCAGGTGGCCACTGCAATCAATGAAATGTCCTCTGCTGCTCAAGAAGTAGCACGCAGCGCACAACGAGCCGCCGAAGCCGCCGAACAGACCGATCGTCAAGGTCACGCTGCGCGCGCTGCGGTGGGCACCAATATCCAGGGTATGAATGCGCTGGTGGGCGATATTCGTCTCAGCGGCACAAGCCTCGACAGCCTGCAAACCGACGTGCGTTCTATCGTTTCGGTCCTGGGTGTGATCCGTGCGATTGCCGAGCAAACCAACTTGCTCGCTTTGAACGCCGCAATCGAAGCCGCGCGAGCCGGTGAAGCAGGGCGTGGGTTTGCGGTAGTCGCCGACGAGGTCCGCGCATTGGCCAGCCGCACGCAACAGAGCACCCAGGAAATCCAAAACATGACAACGCGTCTGGAAGCAGGCACCCAAGCCTCGGTCGAAGCGATGCGTCGTTCCTCTGCCGCGGGCGAGGGTGCTAATCAGCAAACCAACGAAGTCGGAATGTCCCTCGACTCGATCTCCGATCTGATCGGTACCATCAATGCGATGAACGCGCAGATCGCCAGCGCTGCGGAAGAGCAGACGTCCGTGGTAGAAGAAATCAACCGCAGTGTGCACCTGATTGCCGACGCAGTTGATTCCATGGCCGATGAAACGAAACAGAGTGCTCTTACCATGCGCGATGTTTCTGCGCTGGGCTCTAATCTGAATAACCTGGTCCGCCAGTTCAAAATCTGACTGTTTAAATACCCTTCATTAAATCTATCTGCCGCGCACGCGGCGGGCAGGTTTACGCGCTATTGCTTAGCTTCCTATTGAACAATGCCGCAGGGCGACGCCTGCGGCACGCATTATAAAAATTGAAACACTCCGTGTTAGACCTGATGAGAGAGTAATTCATGAATGATGACGACACCTCACCGGCCCGTCGTGACTTTCTGCGAAAGTCGCTGACCCTGATCCCCGTTGTAACCTTGGCCAGCGCCGGCCTGTCCACGCGCACGTTCGCCCAAACCCCCGCCAGCGACGCGCAACCGGCTACCCAGCCTGCCGCAGCCAGCACGTACGTTCCGACCTTTCTGACACCGCAAGAGTGGACGTTTCTCACTGCTGCATGCGACCGGTTGATCCCTGCCGACCACGTCGGGCCCGGCGCGGTAGAGCTGGGCGTCGTGGAGTTTCTTGACCGCCATCTACAGACCCCTTACGCCAACGGCGCCATTTGGTACATGCAAGGCCCGTTCGTGGAAGCCGCCCCGGAATTCGGTTACCAAGGCCGCTTGAATCTCCGCGATTTGCTGCGGGTAGGGATGAAGGCAATGGACGCTCATTGCAAGCAAGCGTTGGGCGGCAAGGTGTTCGCTGACTTGACCCACACCCAGCAGGAAGACCTGCTTAAGGCTGCTGAGGCGGGCAAGGTTGAACTGGACGGTGTGTCGGCCAAATTATTCTTCAACAACCTGCTCAACGAGGTACGCAACGGCTATTTCGCTGACCCGTCCCACGGCGGCAACAAAAACATGGGCGCATGGAAAATGATTGGTTATCCCGGTATGCGTGCTGACTATATGGACTGGGTGACGGTGCGTGATCGTCCTTACCCGCTACCACCGGTCGATCTTGCCGGGCGGAGGGGTTGAGCATGGCGACTATGAAACCAAAAGTAGATGCCGTCATCGTTGGCATGGGCTGGACTGGCGCCATCATGGCCAAAGAATTGACTGATGCAGGCTTGAATGTCGTGGTTCTGGAGCGTGGTGCCGACCGCGACACGCAGCCGGATTTTGCTTATCCAAAGGTGGTTGATGAGCTGGAAGGCTCGGTGCATCGCAAGTACTTGCAGAGCTTGTCGCAAGAAACCGTCACCGTGCGTCACAACCTGCTCTCGAACGCGGTGCCTTATCGTCAAATGGGTTCGTTCAAACCAGGCACGGGCGTTGGCGGCGCAGGCAGTCACTGGTCCGGTTGCCATTTCCGTGCACTGCCGGAAGATTTCAAGCTGCGCAGCAACGTTGAGCAACGCTACGGTCAGAAGTTTATTCCGAGCGAGATGACCATTCAGGATTTCCCGGTAACTTACGAGGACCTGGAACCGCACTTCGATCACTTTGAATACGTGTGCGGCACCTCCGGCAAAGGCGGTGTGATTCAGGGCGTCAAGCAGCCCGGTGGCAACCCGTTTGAAGGCTCGCGTTCGCGTGAATTCCCGTTGGGACCGAACGCCAATTATCTCGGCGCAGAGATGTTCTACGGCGCCGCCCGGGAAATGGGTTGGGACCCGTATCCGATTCCCGCCTCCAACGCTTCAGCGGCCTACGTCAACCCTTACGGTTGCCAAATGGGTCCGTGTAATGCGTGCGGTTTCTGCAGTGATTACGGCTGCCTGAACTACTCCAAAGCCAGCCCGAACATCAGCATCCTTCCGGTGCTGCGCCAGCGCAAGAACTTCGAACTGCGCACCCACGCGCAGGTGTTGAAGGTCAACCTGGACAGCGATGGCAAGAAGGCAACCGGTGTCACGTACCTGGATGCTCAAGGTCGCGAGGTCGAACAGCAAGCAGATCTGGTGCTGCTCTGCGCATTCTCACTGTTCAACGTGCACCTGATGCTGCTGTCGGGCATTGGTAAACCGTATGACCCGGTGACTGGGGAAGGCACGATTGGTCGCAACTATTCGTATCAGAACCTTAACCGTGTGGTGCTTTTTTTCGACAAAGACGTTCAGGCCAACCAGTTCATCGGTATCGGCGGCGCGGGCACCACGATGGATAACCTCAACGGCAATCAACTGGACAACGCCAAGGCCGGATTCGTCGGCGGCGGAGTTATCTGGGCACGTCAACCGGGCGCTGGTCCAGTGCGTGGGATTAACGTACCGCCGGGTACACCGAATTGGGGCACGCAGTGGAAACAGGCGGCAAGCGATGCGTTTCGGCATTCGTTCTACTTCGAAGTGCAGGGCGCGTGCATGTCCTACCGTCAGCACTATTTGAGCTTGGACCCCACCTATAAAGATGGCTTCGGTCGGCCCTTGCTGCGCATAACCTTCGACTGGCATGAGAACGAGGTCAAGGCGTCGCAATTCCTGGTGGGCAAGGCGTTGGAAATGTCGAAAATCCTCAACCCAACCGCACTGGCTGGCGATGCGAAAAAAGCTGGTGAGCACTACAACATCACCAAGTACCAGAGCACCCACACCTGTGGCGGTGCAACCATGGGCAGCGATCCGAAAACCTCGGCACTTAACCGCTACTTGCAGTCATGGGACGTGCATAACGTGTTCGCCATCGGCGCCAATGCATTCCCGCAGAACAACGGCTACAACCCGACCGGCATGGTTGGAGCATTGGCTTACTGGTCTGCGAAGGCAATTCGCGAGCAGTACCTGAAAAGCCCTGGCCCACTGGTTCAAGCATAAGGAGGCAACATGAAAAAGTTTCTGACTGGCTTGATAGGCCTCGGGTTGGTGGTGTTCGTCGTGCTGCTGACGTTTGCCTTGTGGCCAAGCAAAACCCGCGTTCTGCCTGCGGCCACGGCCACTGTGGATGGTGCACTGATTGCAAAAGGGCAGTATTTGGCTGATGCGGGCGACTGTACGGCGTGTCACACGGCCAAAGGCGGAAAACCGTTTGCCGGTGGGCTACCCATTGCTTCGCCGATTGGTACGCTCTATAGCAGCAACATCACCCCAGATCCCAAGACCGGCATTGGCGGTTATTCCTTGGATGACTTTGACCGCGCCTTGCGCCACGGTATTGCGGCCAACGGCAAGAGCCTGTACCCGGCGATGCCTTATCCGGCGTATGCACGAATTAGCGATGATGATTTGCGCGCGCTTTATGCGTACTTCATGCATGGCGTGCAGCCAGTGAATGAGGTCAATCGGCTCAACGATGTGCCATGGCCATTGTCCATGCGTTGGCCCCTGGCGATCTGGCGTAAGACGTTGGCACCGACGCCAGAGAGCGTGGCCTTCAAGGCGGATCGCTATAGCACTGCAGAGGTAGCGCGAGGTGCCTACTTGGTGCAGGGCCTCGGGCATTGCGGCAGTTGCCACACGCCGCGTGCGTTGACCTTGCAAGAAAAGGCACTGGACGAGTCGGGTGTTGAGTTCCTGTCCGGTGGCCCGGTGATCGACGGTTGGCTTGCAGTGAACTTGCGCGGTAACCCGGCCGACGGAC
>NZ_JAMFRV010000457.1 GCF_026224925.1 Pseudomonas sp.
CGAATACACCAGCTACGCCGAGATTTCCATTCGGCGCAAAGTCACCCGCGACAGCCAGACCAGTTACTACCTCAACGGCACCAAGTGCCGTCGCCGTGACATCACCGATATCTTCCTCGGTACTGGTCTTGGCCCGCGCAGCTACTCGATCATCGAGCAGGGGATGATCTCCAAGCTGATCGAGTCCAAGCCCGAAGACCTGCGCAACTTCATTGAAGAAGCCGCCGGTATCTCCAAGTACAAAGAGCGTCGTCGCGAAACTGAAAACCGTATTCGCCGTACCCACGAGAACCTCGCCCGCCTGACCGACTTGCGCGACGAGCTGGAACGTCAGCTTGACCGGCTGCACCGTCAGGCACAGGCCGCCGAGAAGTACCAAGAATACAAAGGTGAAGAGCGCCA
Organism: Pseudomonas sp.; assembly: GCF_026224925.1. Lineage (GTDB taxonomy): Bacteria > Pseudomonadota > Gammaproteobacteria > Pseudomonadales > Pseudomonadaceae > Aquipseudomonas. Next base: position 403 of record NZ_JAMFRV010000457.1, read on the forward strand.
GCTCAAGGCGCAACTGTCGGCGCTGCGTTGGCAGGCATTGAATGAACAGGTCGGCCAGCGCGAGGCGGTGATCGGCACCCAGGAAATTGGTTTCGAAGCGTTGGTTGCCGAACAGCGCAATGCCGATGCCGGCATCGAACGTCTGCGCGACGGGCACCATGATCTGTCCGAGCGCTTCAATCTGGTGCAAGGGCGCTTCTATTCAGTGGGCGGCGATATTGCCCGAATTGAACAAAGCATCCAGCACGGCCAGCAACGCCTGCGTCAACTGCAGGACGACTTGCGTGAGTCCGAGCGCTCGCGCCTGGAGACTGAATCGCACCTGGGGCTGGACCGCACATTGTTCGCGACCCTCGGCGAAGAGCTGGAAATGCTCGAGCCCGAACAGGAAATTACCAGTGCTGCCGCAGAAGAATCCGCCGCCGCGCTGGAAGAATCTGAAACCACCATGCACAGCTGGCAGGAGCAGTGGGACGCCTTCAACCTGCAATCCGCCGAGCCACGGCGTCAGGCTGAGGTTCAGCAGTCGCGCATTCAGCAGCTGGAAACCAGCATGGAGCGCTTGGGTGAACGGCAGCGGCGCTTAGGCGAAGAGCGTCAGTTGCTCGCCGCCGACCCTGAAGACGCAGCGATTTTGCAGCTCAGCGAAGACCTCGCTACCCGTGAGATGACCCTCGAAGAGCTGCACGCCAGTGAAGAGCAATTGGTCGAGCGTCTGGAACAACTTCGTAACGAACTGCAGCAAGCCAACCAGGCGCAGCAACAGGCCCAAGGGGATTTGCAGCGTTTAAACGGGCGATTGGCCTCGTTGGAGGCGTTACAGCAAGCAGCGCTCGATCCAGGCACTGGCACCGCGCAATGGCTGCGCGATCAGCAGTTGTCCGAACGCCCGCGTTTGGCCGAAGGCTTGCGCGTTGAACCGGGTTGGGAGCTGGCGGTAGAAACCGTGCTCGGCGCCGACCTGCAAGCGGTGCTGGTGGACGATTTTGCCGGGTTGGATTTGGCAGGATTTGAGCAGGGTGATTTACGTCTGATCAGCCCATCGGCAAATGTCGCGCGGATTGCCGGCAGCCTGTTGGACAAAGTCGAAGCCTCGGTGGATTTGACCGCTTGGCTGGGGCACGTGCAGCCGGTCGAGCGTCTTGAGGATGCATTGGCGTTGCGCGGGCAACTCGGGGCAGGGCAGAGCCTGATCAGCCGCGATGGCTATTGGGTCGGGCGGCACTTTTTGCGTGTACGCCGTGCCAGTGAAGCTGAAAGCGGCGTGCTGGCCCGCGGTCAGGAATTGATTCGTCTGGGCCTCGAACGAGATGAGCGCGAAGCCACCTTGGCGGCCCTCGAAGAACAACTGCTGACTCTGCGCGAACAGCAAGTCCGCCAAGAAGATGCCCGGGAGCAATTGCGCCGTCGCCTGCAGGATGAAACGCGTCAGCAAAGCGAACTCAAGGCTCAGCTGTCGGCCAGCAAAGCCAAGGTCGAGCAGCTGACCTTGCGTCGTACACGCCTCGACGAAGAACTGACCGAGCTGGGCGAGCAGCGCGCCATCGAACATGAGCAACTTGGCGAGTCCCGTTTGCAATTGCAGGATGCGCTGGACAGCATGGCCCTGGACACCGAACAACGCGAACTGCTGCTGGCCCAGCGCGACAGCCTGCGCGAGCGCCTTGATCGGGTGCGTCAGGAAGCCCGGCAGCATAAAGACCACGCGCATCAACTGGCGGTGCGTCTGGGTTCGCTCAAGGCGCAGCACGACTCAACCCGTCAGGCCCTTGAGCGCCTGGAGTTGCAGTCCGAACGCCTTAACGAAAAGCGCGAACAGCTGAGCCTCAATCTGGAGGAGGGCGAAGCGCCGCTGGAAGAGCTGCGCCTCAAGCTCGAAGAGCTGCTGGAAAAACGCATGGCGGTGGACGATGAGATGCGTCTGGCCAAACTGGCGCTGGAAGACGCCGACCGCGAACTGCGCGATGTCGAGAAACGCCGCAGTCAGGCTGAGCAGCAATCGCAATTGGTGAGGGGTCAGTTAGAGCAACAGCGCATGGAATGGCAGTCGCTGACAGTGCGTCGCAAGACGTTGCAGGACCAGTTGCAGGAAGACGGTTACGACTTACATGGGGTGCTCGCCACGCTGACCCCTGAGGCCAACGAAAAGGCCGCCGAAGAAGAGTTGGAACGCATCGCCGGACGGATTCAGCGTTTGGGTGCCATCAACCTTGCGGCCATTGATGAGTATCAGCAGCAATCCGAGCGCAAACGCTATTTGGATGCCCAGAACGCCGACTTGGCCGAAGCGCTGGACACCCTGGAAAACGTAATTCGCAAGATCGACAAAGAAACCCGTAATCGTTTCAAAGAGACCTTCGATCAGATAAATAGCGGATTACAGGCCCTTTTCCCGAAAGTTTTCGGTGGCGGCAGCGCTTATTTGGAACTGACTGGCGAAGATCTACTCGATACAGGTGTGACAATCATGGCGCGTCCACCGGGCAAGAAGAACAGCACCATCCATTTGCTCTCCGGGGGCGAGAAAGCCTTGACTGCTTTGGCGTTGGTATTTGCCATCTTCAAGCTGAATCCGGCGCCATTTTGCATGCTCGACGAAGTTGACGCACCGCTCGATGACGCTAACGTTGGACGTTACGCCCGCCTCGTGAAAGAGATGTCTGAGACGGTGCAATTCATCTACATCACCCATAATAAGATTGCCATGGAAATGGCCGATCAATTGATGGGGGTGACGATGCATGAGCCTGGGTGCTCACGTTTGGTTGCAGTAGACGTGGAGGAAGCAATGGCTTTGGTTGAAGGTTAGTGGTGGGGTTGGCTCGACCGAACAAGTGGCAATTTGATGGCTAGTTGCGCACGTTACATCCGTTACAGGGCACAAGCAGTTGCAACAGACGGTGTAAAGTTATCTTTGGTCGTGCTAGCTTAGTCAACACTTTTCTAATGCGTGGGTAAAACGCCTGTCAGAACATAGAGTTGGCGCCACGTTTTAAAGGGGTTTCGGCCCTTATTTTTAGCATTTTTTATAGAGGCACTGGATTACATGGAAATCGGTCTGCGCGAGTGGCTGATCGTCATCGGCATTATTGTCATTGCCGGTATTCTTTTTGATGGCTGGCGCCGGATGCGCGGCGGCAAAGGAAAACTGAAATTCAGGCTCGACCGAAGTTTTTCCAACGTACCGGATGACGACGAAGCTTCGTCCGCCGAGGTGCTGGGACCGCCGCGTGTGCTGGACCAGAAAGAGCCACAATTGGACGAGCATGATTTGCCGTCGGTGAACGTTGCGCCACGTGATACGAAACGTAAACGCAAGGACGAGCCGCACCAGGGCGACCTTAATCTCGACCTGGAAGGCCCGAGCCTGTTCACCGGCCGTGATGATGATTTCCCGGACGACAAACCGGGTCGTCGCTCGGAAGACACCGCGCGCCGCACTGAAGACTTGGCTCCGGTAGAAGAAGTGCTGGTGATCAGCGTGATCTGCCGCGACGAAAGTGGCTTTAAGGGTCCAGCTTTGTTGCAGAACATTTTGGAAAGCGGTTTGCGTTTCGGCGAAATGGATATTTTCCACCGCCACGAAAGCATGGCGGGTAACGGTGAAGTGCTGTTCTCCATGGCCAACGCGGTCAAGCCGGGTGTGTTCGATCTCGATGATATCGACCACTTCAGCACCCGCGCCGTGAGCTTCTTCCTCGGCTTGCCCGGTCCGCGCCACCCGAAACAAGCGTTTGACGTCATGGTCGCAGCAGCCCGTAAATTGGCGCATGAACTCAACGGCGAATTGAAAGATGACCAGCGCAGCGTCATGACCGCGCAGACCATCGAGCATTATCGCCAACGCATCGTCGAGTTCGAACGCCGTGCATTGACGCATCGTCGTTGATTGCGGGCTCACGATCCCTGTAGGAGCGGGCTTGCTCGCGATGGGGCCGAACGGCACCAGCAAGCCGAACCAACATTGAGCAGCTTCGGCTGCTCTTTTGCTTTTTGAGAGAACACCTGTATGAACGTCGCCGAAACCCGCATCCTGGAACTGCGTGCCGAGCTGGATCAGCACAACTACCGCTACCACGTGCTCGATCAGCCCAGCATTCCCGACGTTGAATACGACCGCCTGTTTCATGAACTCAAAGCGCTTGAGGCCGAGAACCCGCATCTGGTAACTCCGGATTCGCCAACGCAACGGGTCGGTAGCGCGGCGTTGTCAGCCTTCAGCCAAGTGCGTCACGAAGTCCCCATGCTCAGCCTCGGCAACGCCTTCGAAGAAAATGACATGCACGAGTTCGATCGCCGTGTCACTGAAGGACTGGATTTGCCCACCGGCGACCTGTTTGGTGAAGGCGTGCACGTTCAGTACAGCTGCGAACCGAAACTCGACGGCCTGGCGGTCAGCCTGTTGTACCGCGATGGGGCCTTGGTACGCGGCGCTACCCGTGGCGACGGCGCTACCGGCGAAGACATTAGCGTCAACGTGCGTACGGTGCGCAACATCCCACTCAAGCTCCACGGCAGCGGCTGGCCGGCAACCCTGGAAGTGCGCGGTGAAGTGTTCATGTCCAAAACTGGCTTCGAGCGGCTCAACGCCAGCCAACTTGAAGTCGGTGGTAAAACCTTCGCTAACCCACGTAACGCCGCTGCTGGCAGCTTGCGTCAGTTGGACTCGAAAATCACCGCCAACCGCCCGTTGGAATTCTGCTGCTATGGCTTGGGCCAAGTCTCGGAAGAGTTTGCCGACACGCACATCGGCAACCTGGAAAAGCTCAAGCAGTGGGGCATGCCAGTCAGTCGTGAGTTGAAACTCGCTAACGGTATCGGCGAATGCCTGGATTACTACCACGACATCGGCGAGCGACGCCTTTCGTTGCCGTACGAAATTGATGGCGTGGTGTTCAAGGTCAATAGCTTGGCTTCTCAGCGCGAACTGGGCTTCCGCGCTCGGGAGCCGCGCTGGGCCATCGCCCACAAGTTCCCGGCCATGGAAGAACTCACCGAGTTGCTGGACGTTGAATTTCAGGTCGGACGCACCGGTGCTGTCACGCCAGTGGCGCGCCTTAAGCCGGTTAAAGTTGCCGGGGTGACTGTCGCCAACGCCACCCTGCACAACATGGACGAAGTCGCACGCTTGGGCTTGATGATCGGCGACACGGTGATCATCCGCCGTGCCGGTGATGTGATTCCGCAAGTGGTGCAGGTGGTCCTTGAGCGTCGGCCAGAAAACGCCCGCGCCGTGCAGATTCCGGAAAAATGCCCGGTCTGCGGCTCCCATGTTGAGCGCACGCAGCTGGTCAAACGCAGCAAAGGCAAAGAGACCATCAGTGAAGGCGCGGTCTATCGCTGCGTCGGTCGACTGGCGTGCGGCGCGCAACTCAAGCAGGCGATCATTCACTACGTGTCGCGCCGCGCCATGGACATCGAAGGGCTGGGTGACAAGAGTGTCGAGCAATTGGTCGACGAAGGGCTGGTCGCTTCTCCGGCAGACCTCTACACCCTGACCTTCGAACAGATCGTCGATCTGGAAGGCTTCGCCGAAGTCTCCAGCAACAAATTGCTTAAGGCGATTCTCGACAGCAAAAAACCGACTCTTGCGCGCTTCATCTACGCGTTGGGCATTCCTGATGTCGGCGAAGAAACGGCCAAAGTGCTGGCGCGTTCGCTGGCCTCGCTGCAGCGCGTCATGCAGGCGCAACCGGAAGTGCTCACCTATCTGCCGGATGTCGGGCTGGAAGTGGCTTACGAGATTCGTAGCTTCTTTACCGACGCACACAACATCACGGTCATTGGTCAATTGCTGGCCCGGGGCCTGGATATTCAGGAGCAGGGCGAACTCGGCGCAGAGTTTGCCGCCAGCACGACGTTGGGCGGGATGCTCGACAAGCTTCACATTCCGGCCATCGGACCGGGTGCG
>NZ_JAMFRV010000458.1 GCF_026224925.1 Pseudomonas sp.
CCGTAGTAACTGGCAGTAATACCGCCGACCTGGACCTGTCCGACGCTGTAGGTAACGACATCCTGCAGGTTCTCTTCTAGGACCAGCCCCCATACGGCGACCTCTTCCAAGTCCTGTTCGGCGATGGCTACGGCTAATTCAGATTCATTCGTTACCACAATCTGACCTCGACCCGCCGTGGCCAATACCGGCTTTAGCCTTACCGCGCCATGCATCAACAGAAGGCTGCCGGCCCGTTGCGCATCGGCGCTGTTGAAAATGGTGAAGCCCTCCAGAACCGCGTCCTGTACCCGTTTGAAAAACACCTCGGGCCAGTGTTCTGGTTGTGCTGTCGGATTCGCCAATAGCGGATGGGAGATGGCTTTGGTTGCCATGAAGGGGAGGTCGATCATGCCGCCAAAGAAGTCATCGACGGATTGAATGCCCAGCGCGCTATTTTCCTCTCTGCCGATCAATGTGTCCGACGGAATAAAATACACACCGGGCCCCTTATGTACCGCGCTGTCGTACAGTCCACAGAACCGTGCGCCCAGCAGTTGCGCGATGTTTTGACCCAATGCCTGATGGACGGCAATCTCATGGGTGGCGAGTTTTTTATGGGTGGGTAAAAGCACGATCTCGGTTTTTTCAGTGCGCGTGGTCGACCTGCTCATAAGCAAACTTCCTGCTATGAAAGGTTCATCGGACGGGAGCAATAGCCGGAGAATTCGACGCTTTTTCTTTTGTCCCTACGTGATAGATAGGAAGTGCACTCAGCGCACTAAGTTCACTGAGGTCTGATGAGTGGCGGACGGCCAAATAATTAGTTAACTAACGTGGCTGCAATGTTGCGGTTCAGTGTTCCAGCACTGGCTGGAACACTCCCATAGATGCGCTGGATTCAGCCGCTCAATTGCTCTGCATTTTTTGCATTGCCTGGGTCGTCAGGGAGATGCATTCCCGCGCGCCGTCGTCGTTGTTCCTGGCATAGGCCGATTCGGCACGATGAAGCGTGGAGTCCACATCCGCCTTGACCTGATCACTCACGCCTTGATTACTCGACTGGGCGTCTCTGACTTTTTGCAGGTTGATGACGCATAAATTACTTTCGTTTCCCGCGAACACCGGGACTGCAATCGTTGTAGCAGTTAGGAACAATCCAATCAGTACACAGCGCTTCATGGAATCTCCGAAGGCATGACGGCTTAATAGCCTGAGCGGTTTTGATTATAGCCGGTCGGTTTCGGTTCCCCTCCAGTAAATCTTCTGTCATTGCAGTGAGGGTTAAAACATTCGTTCCGCCCTTGAGCAATGATCGATTCGGGCCAACCTTGCAAACGGGTGGGCCTTTGCTAGCATTCTTCTGAGTGCCATTAATTTTGTCTTAGTCGTTATCGCAGTCGTTTCGCAGACGGATAGAAGTCAGACACCCCTTCGGATGTCTACAGTGGATATATCGACCGACTTAATCTCTCAATGCATCGGAGCGGCAGCGGCTCTTGGCACTGCGTCTTTTGCATTGGTCGACGCAACCAAGGCCTTTGGCGGCGGCGTTTCTAACTGTGGTTTCGGGGAAATTGAAAAAGTCGTGGCCTCATTTTTTCCACCCGACGAACCCAGAAAAATTGTGAACACCCAGGATGTCGTCCCGCCGCTGGGGTTGCTTCAACTGTTGCAGACCCTTCGCGCGAACTGGCTGAACGGGACCGCCTTGGAAGGCCAGAAAGCCATTGCGAAGTCGCTACTTAAGTTGCGATTCAACACGGTAAATATTCAGTCCTACGCTTCGGCCACCGGAATGAAAGTTGAGGTGCTGATGACACTGGCTGAAAAGATCGGCCGTGGGGCTAGTCTCACGTTACCCGAAAGCGACGCATGGGCACGGTTTGATTTACTGCTGACGGCAATCCTTGATCAAGGCTACGAGCGTGCCGATCAAATCTATCGGAACAGTGCCAAGGCTATGTCGGTAGTGGTGTCGATGGTACTGGCGGTCTTCGGCTTTTATATCTACGAGCCAACCGCACTTTCGCTAGGGTTGGGGCTTATCGTAGGGTTGGCTGCCACCCCAATTGCCCCCATCGCCAAAGACCTGACCAGCGCCATCTCCGCAGGTGTAAAGGTCGCCGAGACCTTCCGAAAATAGGCCGCCGCCATGACTTGGTTTCTCGATCTGCGTTCGGACAGCGTCGGAGGCGTGACTGCAAGCCAAGTAATCGTCCGACAAGGCAACGGCCATTATCCCAACTTCACTGAATTGGTAGCCCAGGCACAAGGGCGCGATGTTCTGTTTGCCACCCATGGGTTCAACGTCAATCGGGTTGACGGTGTTGCGAGTCTTTCTGGGTGGGAACAACTGCTGGATCTAGGTCCGGGGGCGCTGTTTGTCGGTATTTTGTGGCCAGGCGATTCGCGCTGGATGCCAGTATTGGATTATCCGTTTGAAGACAGTGAAGCCATGCGGAGCGCAGTTTTACTTGCTACGTTCATCGACCTTCATTTCAGCGGCGCGGCCAGTCGCTCGTTCGTTTCTCACAGCCTCGGCGCGCGGGTGGTGTTGGAGACGATCAAGAATATGCACCTCTCGGTGACCCAGGCGATTCTGATGGCGGGTGCAATCAACGACAATTGCCTGACTACGCAGTACGAAACGATCGTGAAGGATTTGCAGGCGGTATCTGTGCTGGCCTCGCTTGAGGATCACGTGTTGCAACTCGCCTTTCCCCTCGGCAATCCACTGGCTGGCATCATCAGCAAGGGCCATCCTTACTGGCAAGGTGCGCTGGGCCGAAGCGGACCTGATCTGCCAATTCCAGGTAATGTAGATCCGCATTGGGCGATCCCGGACCCGTGGAAGTACGACCATGGCGATTATCTGGGCGGTACACCGCCCAAGATTGGTGCCCCGGTTAACCTTCCCCCGGCCAGTACGTTCAAGTTGGTATCAAAGCCGGCGTGGTCTGCTGGGTTTGTTTCGTATCGGTTTAAGAAAGGGCTGGGTCAATAGCGGCTTTTAGCGCTGACGAGCCCCGAAAGCGTTGAGATAACTGACTACCACTGAGGTGGTTCGGCAACGCCCAGTCAATGTTGCAAGCCCAGTGAGGTCACTAACTCTGCTGCTTTGCATTGGAGTAGCCGTGCCGGGGGTCGCTGATCCATTGCTGTAACTCAGCCTCGGCCTGCTCCAGGGCGTTGCGATTAAGCAGTTTGCGCAGCAGTGCGATGCTGACAGCACGTGCTCTGAGGTTGAACGCGTGGTTACGGTCGGTTGGCTGGTAGACACCGAGCTTTTCGTACAGCTGCTGCAACCGGTTCTGCACGCTGCGTAACGAAAGGCTGCGGCGACTGGCAATAGCGCGGTCTGTCAGCCCCAGCGCAATATCTTGCAGGACTTCATACTCGGTGTCGGATAAACCCAGCACCTGATCCTGCGACTTTTGCTGCACGCCGCGTATCTCGCGATCAATGACGCATTGTTGTTCGATAAAAAGACTGCGCAGTGCCAACCGCAACCGCTCCTCAGAGGCGGTCTTGAGCACATAGCCATAGGCCGCGCCCTCTGGAACGATACGCGAGATACCCCGCACGTACGCTTCATCAGCGTAATTGGACCAGAACAGAATCGACGTATCGGGGCGATCTTTCCAGATCGTCTTGGCGGCTTCTACTCCGGTGCGTTTAGGCATCTGCAAATCCATGACCACTGCCGAGACGCCGTGCTCATGGGCCAGACGCTCACCTATTTGTCCGTCCTCGGCTTCCAGCAAACGGGTGCATTCAGGCAACGCCTGTTCAATCATCTCCCTGAAGAACGCGCGATGTACGGGGTCATCTTCTATCAGTAAGACATCCATCATGCGGCCTGCTCTGGGTCAATGTGTGGGTCAGGCAACGGCAAACTGAGGCGAACGTGCGTTCCCTTGCCCTGTGGGCCGCTGTCGATCTGCAGCTGGGCGTCGAGCAACTGGGCGCGTATTTGCATGTTTTTGATACCGCCTGTCCAGCAGATTGTCGCGATCAAGCCCTAGGCCATCATCGACAATGGATAACTGCAGGCGGTTGTCCACACGGCTGATGTCAATGTCGATGGAATCCGGGTAAGCGTGTTTGATCGCGTTGTTAACGGCTTCCTGGACGATACGGAACAGCGCAATTTTCTGCGGTTCCGCCAGTTTGTTGGCTTGCCCGTCGGTGTTGTCGCGCAAGTGTGTGGCAATGCTCAAACCACTGTCGCGCACGCTACGCAACAACAGATCCTCCAGTCCTTCCTCGAAGCCGAACAGCTGGAGCACGGTGGGTTTGACAGCGTCGATGATCAGGCGTAGCTCCTGCATGCTCTCTTGCAAGGCTTCACTGAGGGGCTGTAAATCGTGGCCCGACAGCGTATCGACTAGCGCCAGGCGCGCGAGGCGGCGATGCAGACGTGTCATGTCGGCCAGCGTCTGGTCATGTAAATCCATGCCAATGCGCTGTCGTTCGTTTTCCAGCTCCTCGGTCAAACGCAGAGCACCCACGCGAAGGCCTTCTTCCCGGGCACGGATCCGGGTCTCGGCGATCGCCAGTTTTTTCGCCTGATCGGTCTGACGCAGTGCGTAGAGATAGGACGCCAGCAGGTCGGCGACATGCTGGGTATGGTGCACATCGTCCAGGGTGTAGTAATCGGCAGTATGTTTCGAGCAGCTCAATGCGCCGATGATTTCGCCCCGCGCGCGCAACGGTACGTGGAGTCTGCTGCGAAGCTGGGCATCGAAAATCGGCGTGTTGTAGGCGTCGGCAAACTGAAAGCGTGGATCGGTCATCGCGTCCTTGCTGAGGATGAACGGCTCCTCCCCCAGCAACACTGTGCGGATAGGACTTTGGACGATCGGCAGTGGGTGATTGGCGAAGTCGCTCCATGCCGTATGTAACCCGGTTTCATAGGCGTGCAGGTGGTTTTCCCCGTCGAGCAGCAGCAAGCTTACGTCCAGATGGTCATGGGGCAGGATGACGCGTATTTCCTCGGAAATCGCGTCGATCATCGATTGAAAGTCCAGTTGCCCGGCCAGGGCCCTGGAGATGCCAAGAAAGTGATGGAGGACATCCTCGGCCTGAATGTGTGGTCGTTGCACGGTCATGCACCTTTTATTCTTCTTGGCCCCACCATACGCGCTATCGACGACGGCTGGCACGCGCTACGCGGTGATGAACAGGTGTCTGCGTGAAGAGTTACAGGGTCTCGCACGCGAGTTGCGTGATCCCGCATATTAAGTGCGGTGTTTCGCTCCATGTCTGCACGGATGGTCACAGACGCTGGTTGCAAGACGGCGCAGACTGAACTCGAACGTGCAGTCAACCGGTGAGCATCGATCAATCGAGCCACCTGAAACTCAAAAAATAATAACAAAGGTTAATCCATGAAAACTCACCCGTTGCGGTGCGTGCTTCTGTCGAGTGCGCTGTTACTGTTCCCCTTCATGCAGGCGCAGGCCGATACGGCCGATAAAACCATCGCCTTGTCCAATAACTACGCCGGTAACTCTTGGCGTCAGAACATGCTCAGCAGCTGGAAGCAGACCACCGACGCCGCCGTCAAAAAAGGTGTTATCGCCTCGGCAGACTCCTTCACCACCGGTGAGAATCAGGCGACTGAGCAAGCGGCACAAATCCAGAACCTGATCCTGCAGGGCTATAGCGCTATCGTCGTCGACGCGGCGTCGCCTACGGCCCTGAACGGCGCCATCAAGCAGGCCTGCGATGCGGGCATCATCGTCGTTTCGTTCGACGGCGTGGTCACCGAACCCTGCGCCTATCGCATCTCCATGGACTTCAAGCAAAGCGGTGTCGACCAGATGGACTATCTGGCCAAGCGATTCCCTGACGGAGCGAATGTACTGGAGGTTCGTGGTCTGGCGGGCGTCTCTGTGGATGAGCAGATCCATTCCGGGATTATCGCCGGCGCGCAAAAACACCCGAACTTGAAAATCGTGGGTTCGGTCAATGGCAACTGGTCACAGACTGCCGCGCAAAAAGCAGTGGCAGGCATCCTGCCAAGCCTGCCCAAGATTGACGCTTTGGTGACTCAAGGTGATGACGGTTATGGCGCGGCCCAGGCCTTTACTGCGGCGGGAAGGCCAACGCCGACGATTGTCTTCGGTAATCGCGAAGAAGAGTTGTCGTGGTGGAAGAAGCAAAAGGACGCCAACGGTTATCAGTCCTTTTCGATTTCCAGCGCTCCGAGCATTTCCAGCCTTGCGTTTTGGGTTGCCCAGCAGTTGCTCGATGGCAAGAAAATGCCTCATGACTTGCTGTCGCCAGCGGTCAGCGTGACTCAGGACACCCTGGAAGCTTCGCTCAAGGGCCTTGAGAAGGGCGGGATTCTCAGTCAGGCGTACAACGTCGATGACGTCGCCACACTGAAAAGCCCATCCGCTCAATGACCAACGCATGCCGCGCCTACGTGCGCGGCAATGCCGAGGAGAATGCCATGACTACCCTTCAACATGCGCTGGTGACCTTCAAAGGTGCCGGCAAATCATTTGGCGCCGTGCGCGCCCTTTGTGAGGTCGACCTGAGTGTTCAGGCCGGTGAATGCCTGGGGTTGATTGGGCACAACGGCGCTGGCAAATCGACCCTGATGCAGGTCTTGGCGGGGACCCTTGAGGCTGACTGTGGGGCGCTGCTGGTCGGTGATGAGGACGTGCGTTCCAGCTATGGCGTGCACGTGGCGCGCAAGCACGGTATTCGCTGTGTGTTTCAGGAGCTGTCGCTGTGTCCCAACCTCAGCGTCGCTGAAAATACCCGGCTGATGTCACCGGCCATTCGTGGATGGGGTTGGCGACGCAAGGCCAAGGCGCTGATCGAGGCCAGCCTTGATGAGATTTTTCCGGGCCATGATATTCAGGCCGACGACATCGTCGCTGAGTTGCCGATCGGCAAACGCCAGATGGTCGAAATCGCCCGGGCATTCGTGCGCGTCGATGAGCGCCTTGACCTGGTGATTCTCGACGAGCCCACGTCGTCACTGGACTCGCGGGTTGCCGAACAACTGCTGCAATTCGTCCGGCGCTTCGTCGGCATTGGCGGCAGCATCGTATTGATCAGCCACATTCTTGGGGAAATGCTCGACACCTGTGATCGCATTGCCGTCATGCGTGATGGCCGTGTGGTGGAGACTCGTGCAGCGAACGACTTTACCCACTCGTCTCTTGTGGAGTGCATGGGCAGCGCCGCAAAGGAGGCTGCCGAGCAGCAGGTTTTTATCTCGCGCCGCATCAACAGCACCCCTGTGGTCGCCCAACGCCCAGCCCGTCAGGCCAACGCACAGACCGTCGATGCGCATCCCGGCGAAATCGTCGGCTTGGCAGGGCTTGCTGGGCATGGTCAAAGCCAACTGCTTATTCAGGTGCTGCGCCAGAGTATTGCCAGCGGGCGAAGAGCGGCGTTAGTCGCGGGAGATCGGCAAAGTGATGGTGTATTTGCGATGTGGTCCATCGCCGAGAACATCACGATCAGCTCGCTAGGCCATCTGAAACGCGGCGCCTTGATCGACCCGGATGCAGAGCAGGCCATGGCTGAAGAATGGCAAAAACGCATGGGTATCCGCACACCGGATATGCGTAATCCGATTCTGTCGCTGTCCGGGGGTAACCAGCAAAAAGCCCTGTTCGCCCGGGCACTGGCCTCCCGCAGTGATTTGATCTTGATGGACGATCCCATGCGTGGCGTCGACATTGGCACCAAGCGCGAGGTTTATTCGATCATCGCCCAGGAGGCTGCCAAAGGCCGCACCTTCATTTGGTACACCACTGAGTTGGAAGAGCTCGATTATTGCGACCACATCTATGTTTTTCGTGATGGCCAGGCAGTCCTTGACCTGCCACGCAGTGAATTGAGCGAGGAGCAGATTCTTCGCTGCTCTTTCGAGGAGCAACCTGCATGAATGCATCCACCCCTATCCCACTGAAGGGCTCTGCCCTAAAAGCCCCCGGATTTGACCGCGCACGCCTGCTGCGTAGCGCATTGCCGGGGGTATCCCTGGCGGTACTGCTGATCACTATTTTCATCATGCAGCCCAGGGCGATGAGTTACATGGGCATGAACCTGATGCTCAATCTGGCGGTACCGATAGCCTTCGCAACTATTGCGCAGATGCTGATCATCACCGTCAACGACCTTGATCTGTCGCTGGGCAGCTTCATCAGTTTTGTGGCCTGCGTCGCGGCAACGTTGCTCAACCAGCACCCAGTGCTCGGTTGTCTGGCGTTGCTGGGCTGTATCGCGGTGTATGCGTTATTGGGTGCGTTGATCCACGTGCGTAACTTGCCCTCCATCGTCGTGACATTGGGCATGTCATTTATCTGGATGGGTGGCGCTGTTTTGTTGTTGCCGGCGCCGGGCGGCACCGCGCCTGAATGGCTGCAAAGCCTGGTGCGCATCAAAACGCCGTTGCTGCCGTTCGCGATCATCGTCTGTGTGGTGCTGGCGATTGTGGTGCATCTCTTTTTGATGCGCTCGACCCTAGGCGTCGTGTTGCGAGGTGCAGGAGGCAATCCGTTGGCAATTGCCAAGGCGGGTTGGTCACTGCTGCGGATCAAGCTGACGATGTATGCGCTGGCCGGTACGTTCGGGGTGTTCTCCGGTCTTTTTCTGGTGGGTCTGACCACCTCGGCCGACGCCAACATCGCGCTGCGTTACACCTTGCTGTCCATCGCCGGCGTGATCCTCGGTGGCGGTGAGTTTGTCGGTGGCAGGGTTTCGCCTACTGGCGCGGTGCTAGGGGCGCTGACGCTGGTGTTGGCCGGCTCGTTGCTTTCCTTCATGCGCATTTCTCCGGACTGGCAGATTGGCGCCCAAGGCGCGATCTTGATTCTGGTCTTGGCCCTGCGCACGTCCGTCAACCGTCTTGAGGCGCGCCCACTATGAAGACTGTTCCCTTTTTGACCACGGTCTTGGGCAAGCCCTGGTTATGGTCGTTTTTGGCGGCGTTGCTGATATGGATCGTCACCATTGTCTTCACCGGAGGCCAAGGTGCAGGGTCGCTGTTGTCGGGCGCACTCAGCTTCTCGGCGTTTTTCGTCATCGTCGGCATTGGTCAGATGTTTGTGATCACTACCGGCCCCGGCAACATTGATTTGTCGATTCCGGCCAACATTGCGCTGAGCGGGGCCATCGGGATGAAGTTGATGGACAGCCAGGCCGGTTTGATCTGGCTAGGCGTGCTGGGCGTACTAGGGGCGGGGGTGTTGATTGGTTGCGCCAACTACGCGCTGATCCGACTGCTGCGCATCCCACCGATCATTGCCACGTTGTCGGCCAGTTTCCTGTTGCAGTCCATGGCGATTGCCTACGGCCGTAGCGTGCGTATCCAGCCGCCGGACATTTTTTATCAGTTCTGCACCGGTCACATTTTGGGGGTGCCTTATCTGGCGATCAGCGTCGTGCTGCTGGCAGTGGTCATGGGGTACGTCCTGACGCGTAGCGTTTACGGTCGTTGGACCATCGCCATTGGTCAAAACGCCCGTGCTGCGGAACTCGCCGGGGGACGTGTCGACCGTATCCGTTTCGCGACCTACGTCCTCAGTGCGGTCTTTGCCAGCGTCTGCGGCCTGCTACTGGCCGGGTTTTCCGGTGGCGCTTCGTTGAGCATGGGCGACGAGTACTTGCTGGCCTCGATTGCCGTGGTGGTAATTGGCGGGACGTCGGTGGCGGGTGGTTTTTCCAACGTGCCGGGCATCTGGGGCGCGGCGCTGTTTCTTTACCTGCTGGTGAGCATGCTCAACACCTTCGGCGCCAGCGCCGGGGTGCGCCTGATACTCACCGGTCTGATCATCATTGCGGTCATCACCGCCGTCAGTGGCCGCAAATCGGCACGCACTGCTTGAATCAAGGTACTTCCATGTTTGAACCACAGTATGAATACATCGATGAGCGCTTCCGGGCATTGACCCTGCCCAACACCCAGCTTGAGCGGCTGTACAACCAATGCCGCTGGGCAGAGGGACCGGTCTGGTTCAACGACGGCGGTTACCTGTTGTGGAGTGACATTCCCAATCAACGTATTTTGCGCTGGACCCCAGAGCAGGGCGTGTCGGTGTTCCGTCCGGACTCCAACTTTGCCAACGGTAATACCCGCGATCTTCAGGGAAGACTGATCACCTGCGAGCACGGCACGCGGCGTGTGACCCGCACTGAGCCGGACGGCTCGATCACCGTGATCGCGGACCGTTTTGAGGGTAAGCGTCTGAACTCACCGAACGACGTGGTGGTTCACCGTGATGGCGCCATCTGGTTCACCGACCCAACCTACGGAATCATGAGCGATTACGAAGGCTTCAAGGCCGATCCTGAACAGGCGGGACGTAATGTCTATCGGGTCGATCCGAATGTGGGTGAAATTCACTGCGTGGCCGCTGATTTTGTTCAACCCAACGGACTGGCGTTTTCGGCAGACGGCAACACCCTGTACGTGGCCGACTCGGCACGTACCCACGACCCGTCGGCCCCGCATCACATCCGGGCGCTGGACGTGCTGGACAA
>NZ_JAMFRV010000459.1 GCF_026224925.1 Pseudomonas sp.
GGGCAGCTGATTCGCTGCCGCTGCGGCACGCGCCGCTTCCAACACCGCAAGAGATTCTTGAGTTACGCGTTCTTCCAATTCAACTGCCATGACGTCTCCTTGTACTGTCACTTGAAAACTCACTGAGGCCAATCGGTTGCCAGAGGAAATGCAACCGTCTATAGCCATCAATTGACACTATGAAAGAGGCCGCTCAGAAGCTGAACCAATAAAAACGTATTTCTAAAGCAGGCTTTGCGACATCGGCAATCATCTGGCGAAATCGATCTTGCCAAGCGCGTACGAACTTCATGTAATTATTGAAAGAAAACGTCGGTCGAGGGTTTGCCTCAATCCGGCGACGGGACAATAACCGCAGGGGGCGTCGACACACGCGGCTCAGCACCTTTCGTACGTCCCAGCAGCAGGCGCGTCGCCAGCGCATCGAGTGATGTGCACAGAATCAAATAGACAAGACCCACAAACAGGAAGATCTGCACCGGATAGATCATCAGCCGGCTATTTACCTGGTTGGCAAGAAACGCGAGTTCCGGCACGCCGACAATGTAGGCCAGCGACGTATCCTTGACGAGCGACACCCACTGGTTGATGAACGACGGCGCCATGATGCGGATGGCCTGCGGCAGCAGAACATGACGCATCGCCTGCCAGCGCGTCAGACCCAGTGAAAGCGCCGCCTGGCGCTGCCCGCTCCCCACTGCTTCGATGCCTGCATGAACCGAATGCGACAGGTAGGCGCCGCCGATCAGCGATAGCGCGGCCACGACCGTCGCCAAGCCTGGAACGTCGATATGAAGCAAAACCGGCAGCAGGAAGAAGGTCCAGAAAATCAGCATCAGTACGGGTATGGCGCGAAAGAAACCGATTCCCCCAAGCAGGATCAAGTGGCTCAAACCCCGTGTCATTGCCAGTCCAATGCCGCCTGCCAGCCCGAGGACGGCGGACGACACGGCAGAGATCGAGGCCATCACCAGCGTCAGCGCCGCACCGCCCAACGGACCATCGGGAAACGTGCCGACAAGCAAGTACGGCAGATTCGACAGGATGGCGGAAAGAGCGTCGTTCATCGGCGCACCACTGCCCGCGAACCGCTGCGCTGGACCACCACAAGCACGACTTCCAGCAGAGCGATGGTCAGTATGTACAGCACCGTTGCCATGCCAAAAGCCTGAAACGTCTTGAAGGTCTCGGTGTCGACCTGACGCGACGAATACGAGAGTTCCGCCAGCCCGATCGCCATGGTCAGCGACGAGTTCTTCACGATATTCATGTACTGCCCGAACAAGGGCGGCGTCGAGATCCGCACCGCCTGCGGCAAGATCACATGAACGAATGCGGCTAACGGCGTGAGTCCAAGGGCGGACGCTGCGTTGTGCTGTCCCACGGGAACACCCGATAACCCCGAGCGGAGTTCCTCGCCAATGAACGTGGTGGAATAGCAGGTCAACCCGATCCAGCCGGCCACGAATTCAAACGATGGCCAATGCAGCTTGAACACACCGAGATCCACTGCGTGCGGCGTGTTCAACCAGGTCATGAGCGCTTCGGGCAAGAGGGTCGCTATGCCGAAATACCAGAACAGCAATTGGACGATCAACGGCGAGTTGCGAAACACCAATACATAAAGCGCGGCGACACGACGCACAAGCGCTGCGCGCGAAGTGCGCGCAAGCGCCAGCAGACACCCGCACAAGGTCCCCGCGACTATCACCGACACCGACAACCCCAGCGTCATGCCGAAGCCCTGAAGCAGCCAGATCAGGTACTTCGGCGCAAGCCATCCGTTCATTGGAATCATTCAGCTAAACACGAATGGAAGATTGAAATACCAAGCCCGCTCCTGCCGTTCACGGTCGAAGCGGGCTTGCTGAAACAGGCATCGATCAGCTTTTCTGCGGATCACCGATCTTGAACAAACGCGGCAACGGCGCGCGGCTTTTCGGCCCGAACCACTGGTCGTAGATGTGGCCCGCGGTACCGTTTGCTTCGAGACCTGTCAGCGTGTCATTGACGACACTCAGCAGGCGCGGTTCACCCTTAGGGACACCCACGCCTTCATAGTCATTCGATATGGTGAAAGCCGGGATTTCGTATTTGGCGCGGTCCGGCACGTTAGCGAGCAAGCCGACGAGTTTCGGACCATCCTGCGTGATCGCCTGGACGTTGCCCGTTCGAAGCGCGGCGAACGCAAAA
>NZ_JAMFRV010000460.1 GCF_026224925.1 Pseudomonas sp.
ATGCAGGATGGGTAAGGTGAAACCGGCGGTCTTGCCGGTGCCGGTTTGTGCGCCGGCGAGCAAATCGCCGCCGGCCAATACGGCGGGAATGGCCTGACGTTGGATCGGCGTCGGCGTGGTGTAGCCCAGATCGGCCACCGCCCGCAACAGGGGTTCGGCAAGGCCAAGGTCGTTAAATGACATGAATTCTCTTATTAAGTAGTAGCTGCCCGTCGCCGCGAGGGCGCCAGTCATGAGCAGATGGGAGGTGCCTAAGTGGCGTGGGTCCGCTGACTGAAGGCGGACCATGATGAAGACAAACCGTGTCAGGAATGAATGCGGGCTGCGCAGCGCTATTCGCGCCGCACGCCATCCACACCCAGCCTGTGCCTATGCTTAGCGCAGTACGCCAAATGGCAACTGCGCGATGTAACCGTTGCGGCGCTCGCGTAACGTCAAGCGACGTACCGCACGATGCTCACAAACTGGCACAAGCTTCCTGCGAGGACAAACAGATGCCAGATGCCGTGCCCATGGCGTATCCGTTCGTCGTTGATAAAAAAATAAATCCCTGCGCTGTACACCAGCCCGCCCGCAAGCAACCAAGCGGTGCCAGCCGGCGGCAAGGCTGCCAGCAATGGGCGGGCAGCGATCAACGCCAGCCATCCCATCAATACATATAGCACCATTGAGACCGCTCGGGTGCGCCGCCCTAGTGTCAATTCCTGGACGATGCCGAAGATCGCCAAGCCCCAGATGATCCCGAACAGCGACCAACCCCAAGGGCCGTGCAATGTAACTAGCGCGAACGGTGTGTAACTCCCGGCGATCAGCAGATAAATCGCTGCATAGTCGCATTTCTGGAGGATGGCCTTGGTGCGGCCCCGGGTGAGATGGTACAGCGTCGAGATACTGTATAACACAACCAGCATCGCCCCGTACAGGCTGAAGCTGACGATCTTCCAGGCATCGTGCTCGTGCGACGCGAGCAGCACCAGCGTGATCAGCCCCGCGACAGACAGCAGCGCGCCGATCAGATGGGTTGCACTGTTTAACCGTTCACCAGCATACAAGAGGGTGGGCCCCGGAACATGAAACGTCACGACCATACGCAGACGGCGCCAGCGTAAACCACGCGCGGCGCCGTCTGACCAAACTTCAAAGAACGCGAATCCAGTTAAAGATCGTGCTCAATCCATCGGGGTCGAGCGCAGCTCGCTGACCTGCTGCGGCGAGACGGCGCTCGCGTTATTACCCCACGAATGGCGGATATACGTGACGACTGCAGCCACTTCGCGATCCGACAACGCTTGCGCGAACGGCGGCATGCCGACCGGGCTCGGGTTGCCGCTCGTGGATGGCGGGTAACCGCCATTGAGGACGATGCGGATCGGATTGAACGAATTTTCCATAACAATCGACTTGTTCTGCGCCAGCGGCGGGTAGTTCGGCGGTGCGCCCGCACCGTTAGCCTGGTGGCAGGTTGCGCATTGCGCCACATAAACGTGCTCGCCTTCGCGCAGCAATTGCTTGCCGAATTCATCCGAGACTTCAAGTTGCAGATGGCTCGGAGCCGGATCTTTCTGCGGAAGCGCCTTCAGGTACACCG
>NZ_JAMFRV010000461.1 GCF_026224925.1 Pseudomonas sp.
AGTGTGTGTTGGCAGTTGACCTTGGTGCCGGCGAGATGAAGGTGGAATGGGATGCGGACTTCTAAGCGACATGGCTAGCCTACGCGTAGAAGTGATCAGTCTGTTCCCTGAGATGTTTTCCGCTATCAGCGACTACGGCATTACCAGCCGTGCGGTGAAACAAGGGCTGCTACAGCTGACTTGTTGGAATCCGCGGGACTACACCACTGATCGTCACCACACTGTTGATGATCGCCCTTTTGGCGGTGGTCCGGGCATGGTGATGAAGATCAAGCCTCTGGAAGATGCTCTGGTTCAGGCCAAGCAGGCAGCAGGGGAAGCGGCGAAGGTTATTTACCTGTCGCCACAAGGCCGCCAACTGAATCAGTCGGCGGTACGCGAACTGGCGCAAGGGGAGGCTTTTATCCTCATCGCAGGTCGTTATGAAGGCATTGACGAGCGTTTCATTGAAGCTCATGTCGATGAAGAGTGGTCGATTGGTGACTATGTACTTTCCGGTGGCGAGCTGCCGGCGATGGTCCTGATAGATGCGGTTACACGGCTGCTGCCTGGAGCTTTAGGGCATGCGGACTCTGCGGAGGAAGATTCCTTCACAGATGGTCTGCTGGATTGCCCGCATTACACCCGACCGGAGGTGTATGCGGATCAGCGTGTTCCTGACGTGTTGCTAAGTGGCAATCACGCACATATCCGGCGTTGGCGTTTACAGCAGTCCCTTGGGCGGACCTATGAACGACGACCCGATCTTCTGGAAAGCCGCTCGCTTTCTGGAGAAGAGAAAAAGCTGCTGGCGGAATATATCCGCGAGCGGGACGATAGTTAACGTATCGATGGTAGATCCTGATGATCTGCCTTAGGAGCACAGCATGACTAACAAAATCATTCTGCAACTCGAAGCTGAGCAGATGACTAAAGAGATCCCTCCCTTTGCCCCGGGCGACACTGTTGTCGTTCAGGTGAAAGTGAAGGAAGGCGACCGTTCGCGTCTGCAAGCGTTCGAAGGCGTAGTAATTGCCAAGCGTAACCGTGGTGTGAACAGTGCTTTCACTGTTCGTAAAATCTCCAACGGTGTTGGCGTTGAGCGTACTTTCCAGACCTACAGCCCGCAAATCGACAGCATGGCAGTGAAACGTCGCGGTGACGTTCGCAAAGCCAAACTGTACTACCTGCGTGACCTGTCCGGTAAAGCAGCTCGCATCAAAGAAAAACTGTCCTGATTTCAGTTTTTCACGATGTAAAGAAAGCAGCCTAAGGGCTGCTTTTTTGTTGCCCGGATTTCGTGGGAAACTCCCGATGTACTCTTAGTAAATACTCGGAAAAACATGCCTGCTATCGACCACCCTTTGATCGACCAATTTCTAGACGCCTTGTGGCTGGAAAAAGGCCTGTCGGATAATACTCGCGACGCTTATCGCAGTGACTTGGCGTTGTTCAATGGCTGGCTGCAAGAGCAGGGTGTCGAGCTGGAGAAGGTCGGTCGTGAGTTGATTCTGGATCACCTGGCCTGGCGCCTGGAAAAAGCCTATAAGCCAAGGTCGACCGCACGATTCCTTTCCGGGGTTCGGGGCTTCTATCGTTACTTATTGCGCGAAAAACTAATTCTGATTGATCCCACGTTGCAAGTTGATATGCCCCAGCTGGGCAGGCCGCTGCCTAAGTCGCTGTCCGAGGCGGATGTCGAAGCATTATTGGCGGCGCCAGACCTGAGCGAGGCAATCGGCCAGCGTGATCGTGCCATGCTTGAAGTGCTATACGCCTGTGGTCTGCGTGTCACCGAGCTGATCAGCTTGACCCTAGAACAGGTCAATTTGCGCCAGGGCGTTCTGCGCGTCATGGGTAAAGGCAGCAAAGAGCGTTTAGTACCCATGGGCGAAGAGGCGATTGTCTGGATTGAGCGTTACATGCGTGATGCCCGCTCGGAAATGCTTAACGGCCGTCCTAGCGATGTGCTGTTCCCCAGTTTGCGCGGGGAGCAAATGACCCGGCAGACGTTTTGGCACCGGATCAAGCACCACGCCATGGTTGCCGGTATCGGAAAGTCGTTGTCACCGCATACCCTGCGGCACGCTTTCGCCACTCATTTGCTCAATCACGGTGCTGATCTGCGGGTGGTGCAAATGTTGTTGGGGCACAGTGATTTGTCGACCACACAGATTTACACCCATGTCGCCCGGGCAAGGTTGCAAGAAATGCACGCCAAGCACCATCCTCGGGGCTAAATGATGTTGGATGTGAAGCCCATTCCCGAATAAATTCGGTCCCACAGTGTGTCAGTTCAAAACCGTGGGACCGAATTCATTCGGGAAGGCTTCTTGTCAGACGCAAAAACAGCGGTGATTTTTCGACCGGTCTTACATCAGCCGAAGTCGGCCTCTCAGCCCTAATGTGATAGGCTTTGCCGGTTAGCAACTTGGGCATTACTAAAACGCCTTTGGTCCTCCATGACCACCGTTATTAGCAACCCCCATAGCCCATTGCCCAAGGAGTCCCCATGCGCGTGACCCAGATTTTTGCCGCTGCCGCCATCGTGCTGGCCAGCTCGCTAAGTATGTTTGCCCAGGCTGACGATGCCGCCGATAAAGCCATTCGTAAAACGCTCGCCACCTTGAAGCTCGACGTGCCAATCGAGACCATCGTGGCCAGCCCACTGAACGACCTGTATGAAGTCAAACTTCAGGGCGGGCGCGTGCTGTATGCCAGTGCTGACGGCCAGTTCGTGATGCAGGGTTATTTGTTTCAGATGAAGGATGGTAAACCGGTCAACCTGACCGAGAAAACCGAACGTCTGGCTATCTCGAAGACGATCAATGGCATCCCTATGGCTGAGATGGTGGTTTACCCGGCCATCGGCGAAACCAAATCGCATATCACCGTGTTCACCGACACCACGTGCCCGTATTGCCACAAACTGCATGCTGAAGTACCAGAGTTGAATCGCCTGGGTATCGAAGTCCGTTATCTGGCGTTCCCGCGTCAGGGCTTGGATTCGCCGGGTGATGAACAACTGCAAGCGGTCTGGTGTTCCGCAGACAAGAAAAGCGCCATGGACCGTATGGTCGCTGGCAAGAAAATCGATGCGCCAAAATGCGCCAATCCTGTGACCAAGCAATATGCAATGGGCCAGTCAATTGGTGTGAATGGCACGCCGGCCATCGTTTTGGCTGACGGTCAGATCATTCCGGGTTATCAGCCAGCACCGCAAGTTGCCAAGCTGGCATTGAGCGCTGAGTAATCCTGCTTCGCCAACGTTAACCTTTGACGATTATGGGCGTGCGGGCTCAACCGCCGCTTCGCTAAATAGAGAGCCACCTCATTGCAGGTGGCGTTTTTCACGGCCGGCCCTCGCGTCGGCCGTTTTATGGGGAGTTCATAGTGAAACCGGTCAAAGTAGGCATCTGTGGGCTAGGTACTGTCGGTGGCGGCACCTTTAACGTGCTTAAACGTAACGCTGAGGAAATCGCTCGCCGTGCCGGGCGGGACATAGAAGTTGCGCAAATTGCCGTGCGTACGCCAAACCCCAACTGCCAAATTGCCGGTACCCCTACGACCACCGACGTTTTCGCAGTGGCGACCAACCCTGAGATCGACATCGTCATCGAGCTGATTGGCGGCTACACCGTCGCTCGTGAACTGGTGCTCAAGGCCATTGAAAACGGCAAGCATGTGGTCACTGCCAACAAGGCGCTGATCGCCGTGCACGGCAATGAGATTTTCGCCAAGGCCCGTGAGAAGGGCGTTATCGTTGCGTTCGAAGCCGCTGTGGCTGGCGGTATTCCGGTAATCAAGGCGATTCGGGAAGGCTTGTCAGCCAACCGCATCAACTGGGTAGCCGGGATTATCAACGGCACGGGTAACTTCATCCTTACCGAAATGCGTGAGAAGGGCCGTACCTTTCCTGACGTACTGGCCGAAGCTCAGGCGCTGGGCTATGCCGAAGCCGACCCGACTTTCGATGTTGAAGGCATTGATGCTGCACACAAGCTGACGATTCTCGCGTCGATCGCTTTTGGCATTCCGTTGCAATTCGACAAGGCCTACACCGAAGGCATCACCAAGCTGACCACTGCTGATGTGAACTACGCCGAAGCGTTGGGCTATCGCATCAAGCACTTGGGCGTGGCACGTAGCACCGCTGCGGGCATCGAGTTGCGTGTTCACCCGACACTGATTCCTGCCGATCGCCTGATCGCCAACGTGAATGGCGTAATGAACGCGGTCATGGTCAATGGTGATGCAGCAGGTTCGACCCTGTTCTACGGCGCTGGGGCTGGCATGGAGCCTACGGCTTCGTCGGTTATCGCTGACCTGGTCGATGTGGTTCGTGCCATGACCTCCGATCCAGAGAACCGTGTGCCACACCTGGCGTTCCAGCCGGACTCGCTGTCTGCGCACCCGATCCTGCCGATCGAAGCCTGTGAAAGTGCGTATTACCTGCGCATCCAGGCCAAGGACCATCCGGGCGTGTTGGCTCAGGTGGCGAGCATTCTGTCGGAACGTGGCATCAACATCGAATCGATCATGCAGAAGGAAGTCGAAGAACACGACGGCCTGGTGCCTATGATTCTGGTGACCCACAGCGTGGTAGAAAAGCGAATGAACGATGCCATTGAGGCCCTGGAAGCGTTGCAGGACGTGGTTGGACCAGTGATTCGTATCCGCGTAGAACATTTAAATTGAGTAGCGGCAAGCTTCAAGCTTGCAGCCCTAGACCGAAGGTTTGATTCCCATGCGCTACATCAGTACCCGCGGCCAAGCGCCCGCGCTGAACTTTGAAGACGTGCTGCTCACTGGTCTCGCCAGCGATGGCGGCCTGTATGTGCCAGAAAACCTGCCGCGTTTTACTCAGGAAGAGATTGCTTCCTGGGCCGGCCTGCCGTATCACGAGTTGGCTTTCCGGGTTATGCGGCCGTTTGTCACCGGCAGCATTCCTGATGCCGATTTCAAAAAGATTCTCGAAGAAACCTATTCGTCAGGCGAAAACGGCGTGTTTGCTCACAGCGGTATTGCACCGTTGCGCCCGCTGAATGGCAACGAATGGGTGCTTGAACTTTTCCACGGCCCGACCTTGGCATTCAAAGACTTTGCTTTGCAACTGCTGGGGCGTTTGCTCGACTACGTGCTGGCCAAGCGTGGTGAGCGCGTCGTAATTCTGGGCGCAACCTCGGGTGATACCGGCTCGGCGGCCATCGAAGGGTGCCGTCGTTGCGACAACGTCGATATCTTCATCCTGCACCCGAACAACCGCGTCTCGGAAGTTCAGCGTCGCCAGATGACGACGATTGCCGGCGAGAACATTCACAACATTGCCATTGAAGGCAACTTCGATGATTGCCAGGAAATGGTCAAGGCCAGTTTCGCCGATCAGGATTTCCTGAAAGGTACGCGTCTGGTAGCGGTCAACTCGATCAACTGGGCGCGCATCATGGCCCAGATCGTTTACTACTTTCACGCCGCGCTGCAGCTTGGCGGGCCGGCACGCTCCGTAGCGTTCTCGGTGCCGACGGGTAACTTCGGCGATATCTTCGCTGGGTATTTGGCACGCAACATGGGCTTGCCGATCAGCCAGTTGATCGTTGCAACCAACCGTAACGACATTCTGCACCGGTTCATGAGCGGCAATCAGTACACCAAGGACACCCTGCACGCGACCTTGTCACCGTCCATGGACATCATGGTTTCGTCGAACTTCGAGCGCTTACTGTTCGATATGCATGGGCGTAACGGCTCAGCGATCGCCGGCCTGATGGACACCTTCAAGCAGAGCGGTGCATTCAGTGTCGATGCCGAACGCTGGACCGAAACCCGCAAGCTGTTCGACTCACTGGCGGTCAGCGACGAAGAGACATGCGAGACAATTGCCGAGGTGTTTGCAAGCACCGGTGAAGTGCTCGATCCGCACACCGCGATTGGCGTAAAAGCGGCTCGCGACTGCCGTCGCAGCCTGGACACGCCAATGGTTATTCTGGGGACCGCACACCCGGTCAAGTTCCCAGAGGCGGTGGATAAAGCCGGTGTAGGAAAAGCGCTTGAGCTGCCTGCACATTTGTCTGATTTGTTTGAACGCAAAGAGAAGTGCACCGTGTTGCCGAACGACCTCAAAGCCGTACAGGCTTTTGTCAGCCAGCACGGCAACCGCGGCAAGCCTCTCTAGCTGTATCGTCGTGTAACAACATAAGGCCCGCCGTTCGGCGGGCTTTCTTATTTTAGCGTGCCACACTTGCGGGGTATTTGGATCCATAGGGAATGGAGCAAGCGGTGAACGAAGTCAGTCTGTACGGCACAAATGCCGCCCTTAAAAACGTGATGCGCGTAGCCCTGCTGTCGTCGCTGCTATGCCTCTTTCAAACAGCGTTTGCCGCGCAAAGCTTGCCGTTCAGGCTCGTGCCGCCCTTTGTCAGCCTGACCCCGCTGACGTTAGACTCCCAACAAAGACAATGGCTCGACCAGCATCACCCATTGCGGGTAGGCATCTCGATTGCCGATTACGAACCGATCGACATCACCAGTGATCGCAATCGTTATCAGGGCATTAGCGCCGATTACCTGAGTTTGATCGGCGCCAAGCTCTCGGTGCCGATCCAAATAGTCGGGTTTGCTCGACGCAACGAGGCGGTTGACGCGTTGCGTAACGGCACCCTCGACGTACTGACCAGCGCCAATGGTTTTGAGCGCGGTGTGGCAGGTCTGGCGTTCTCTGCGAACTACTTGCCGGACCGTTCGGTAATCGTCGGGCGTAGCAACGATGTCACGCTGCCGTCGGGCTTGAAAGGCAAGAAAGTCGTGCTGCTTGATGGCTACGCTGACGCACAAGTAGTGCATCGGGTTTACCCCGACAGTGACGTAATCCTGGCCCCGAACCTGCAGAGCGCTTTTGAGGCATTGAGCCAAGGCGAAGTTGATGCTTTTATCGGCAACGAAGTCATTGTGCGCGCCTATACGGCATTGCGGCCGTACATGGGGTTGCAGATCAAGTTTGAAAGCGCATTGCCCCCCGTAGGGTTTTCCTTTGCTACCCGCGAGGAAGACAGCGCGCTGGCCGCAATGATCAACCTCGCATTGCAGGACCTTAATGATTCGGTTCGACGTGAAGTGCTCGGTCGCTGGACCACTGGCCTGGGCGCTGATGTTGGCCGACAACGAATCAAACTAAGCACTGCCGAGCAGGGCTGGATTCGCAAGCATTCCCGAGTCACGGTGGTTTCCGGGCAACATCCACCGTATCTCTACAAAGATCAAAACGGTCAATGGATCGGTCTAAACGTGGATGTGCTTGAGCGTATTTCACGCATGACCGGTTTGCAGTTCGTTCACAGAGAAGTGTCGTCAACCAAAGAAAGTATGGAGTTGCTGCGCAGCGGTCAGGCCGACATGAGCACGACCATGGCAGAGAACAGCGAGCGCAAAAAATTTCTCGATTTCACCTACTCATTTGGCGGCAGCAATTGGGTCTTTGTTGTGCGTGACAAGGATGTGTCGGGGGTCAGTCTGAAGAGCCTGTCGGGGCGTAAGCTTGCGATTCCTGCCAAACATGCAATGGAAGACTATCTCCGTAAAAATTACCCCGAGATCAAGATTCTCTCAGTAACAACCTACGCACAAGCCCGGCAGCGGGTAGTAGACGGTCGGGCCGATGCAACCATCCAGAGCGAGGCGGGCGCTCACATGTTTCCGCATGACGGTTTGAAAGTTGGGCGCAGTGTCGAGGGGCAATGGTCGTCAGATCGTTTCTCCGTACTCAATACGGAGCCCGAGCTGCTCAGCATCCTGAACAAGGCGCTCGAAGAGTTTCCTGTGGCTGACCTCCGGGCAATACGCATCAAATGGTTGGGTGCTGTCATCAGCCAACCGCCAGTTTGGAAGCGCATCCCGGAATGGGTTTACTGGACGCTGGTCGCTGCGCTGATGCTGGGATTGATTTCATTGATTTGGAACAGCCGGTTGAAGAACCAGATCCGTCAGCGGCTCAGGGCGGAAGAGCAACTGAGCGACCAGTTGGCATTCAAGCGCGCGCTGCTCGACGGCATCCCCAACCCCATCTACGTGCGTGACCTCCACGGTCGCCTGATTTCGTGCAACCGCAGCTATGAAGAGAGCTTTGGCGTCAGTTTCGAACAAATGAGCGGGCGTCGGTTGATTGATGTCGATTTGATCCCGCGCTTGAGTGCCCAACAGATGCACGCTGACTACTTGCGATTGCTGGAAACCCAGCAGCCGATTTTTGCTGATCGACGCATGGAATTGTTCGGTCGTTTGATCGACGCTTATCAATGGACCGTGCCGTTCTACAGTGCTGATGGTGAACTGCAGGGGTTGCTGGGTGGCTGGATTGATATCACCCAACGTAAACAACTGGAGGTCCAGCTTACTGAAGCTCGGCAGCAGGCCGAACAAGCCAGCGAAGCTAAAAGTGCGTTTCTGGCGACCATGAGCCATGAAATCCGTACACCGATGAGCGCGGTTATTGGCTTGCTTGAACTTGAACGTGAACAGGCAGTGCTCCGGGGCGAAACGCCCTCTCAAGGACTTGATGTCGCTTATCAGTCGGCAGTGGAGTTGATTGAGCTGATCGGCGACAGTCTGGACCTGACCAAAATCGAATCCGGGAGCATGCAGCTGGCGCTGGCGGTCACGCCTTTGCGGAAGTTTTTCGACGGCATATATCGATTGTTCAAGGCCTGCGCAACGGACAAGGGCCTTGAACTGCGACTGGAGTTCGCGCAGGAGGCTGAGGGCGATTACTGGCTTGACCCGATGCGCTTGCGCCAAGTTATGCACAACCTGTTGGGCAACGCCTTGAAATTTACCCACGAAGGCGGGGTGTCAATACAGGTCGATGTTTGTGGTGATCCGCATCGACCTTGCCTGCGGATCAGCGTACAGGACACCGGTATCGGCATTGACGCCGAACAGCAAGATCAGATGTTCCAGCCTTTTGCTCAGGCAAGCGATCACACCGCTGCCAACTATGGTGGTACCGGGCTCGGTTTGAGTATTTGCAAGCAATTGATTGAGTTGATGGGGGGACGCGTCAGCGTTGAAAGTGAGCCCGGAGTGGGTACGTGTGTGACGGTCGAGGTGGGCTTGGCCCGTGTGACCCCTGTGCGCGATAACACCAGTAATGCCGTTGAAGTCCCGTTCGCGAGCCGCTCGCTGAAGCTGTTGGTGGTCGACGACTTATCAGCCAATCGATTGGTGCTGACTCGGCAGTTAGAGTTCCTGGGGCATGATGTGGTAGCGGTCAGCAGTGCCCGCGCGGCCTTGCAGCAGTGGGAAAAAGGTGATTTTGATGCGGTTCTTACCGACTGCAACATGCCAGGCATGAGTGGTTACGCGCTGACTGAGACTATTCGCCGGATTGAACTAGACGAGCAACGTCGCGCGTGTCCAATCATCGGCTGTACAGCCAATGCCTTGAGTGGCGAGCGCGACCGCTGCGAGCAGTCAGGCATGAATCAATTATTGGTCAAACCAGTGGCTTTGAATCGGCTGGCGCAAGTACTGGCGGAGATTGCACCGCTGCGTTCATTCGACATCGACACGCTTCGGCAGATGACCCAAGCCAACGACACACAGATGCAGCGTTTGTTGTCTGAACTCTGGAAAAATTTGCGAGAGGAGAGCGAGATCCTCCAACCCTCGGTCAGTGCATTGGACTGGCCGGTACTCAGTGCTTCACTGCACCGTTTGAAGGGTGTGGCCTGTCTGATTGATGCCGTGCCGTTAGCCAAGGCCTGCGCTAGCCTCGACGGCAGCGTACGTGAGCAGGCCCGCGCAATGTTGCCGCCGCAATGGCAAACGGTGAACGCTGCCATTGATCAGTTGCGCATGGATATCAAGTCTCACCTGTCGGAGCCGGCAGTTTAGGACGTGTCTTATTGGGTGCAGATAGCGAGGTCTTTAAAGTACAGACACCGTGGCTAAAACGGCTTCGAATCGGGAGGTAAAACCGTGCGCTCACTGACTGTACTGATACTTGAAGACAACGCTTTTCAACTGATGGCGCTCCATCAGATGCTCAACGCCAATCAGGTGTTCAATGTCATGACCGCGCACAGTGTTGCCAGCGCTAAGCAATCGCTGGCCAATCGTGGTCCTGTCGATATCGCCATTTGTGACCTGCAAATGGAGGGTCCGGATGGACTGGAGATGATCCGCTATCTGGCTGAAAATCAGCAGGCTGGCGCGATCGTCATCCTCAGCAGCAGCGACCGAAGCGTACTTGATGGGGTTGCACATTTGGCCCGGCAGCAGGGGATGTGGGTGCTGGGAAGTTTGAAAAAACCCACGTCGGCCGTGGCGCTTCGTGAATTGCTGGAGTTGTACTGTGCCGGATCGGGCCGGGTGATCCAACCCCTTTCACCTGCGTCAGACGCAGTATTGTTTTCGCTGGAGGAGCTGCATCAATTGGCCCCAGGTCAGTGCATTGGCGAGAATCGGGTCTTCGAACAATGGATCGCACACTACCAACCGAAAGTCAGCTTGAGTGGCGACTTGCTCGGCGTAGAAGCGCTGGTGCGCTGGCAACACCCACGCCATGGCCTATTGGCGCCCGGTAGTTTTATGGCTGCCGTTGAGCAGGCTGGGTTAAGCGTGCCGCTGACCTGGCGGATGCTGGAGCTGGCATTAACGTTGTCATCCCAGATGATGCAAGCGAGTGGAGAACCACTGCCAGTTGCCGTCAATGTTGTTCCAGCAATGCTCAGTGAGGCTTATTTTGCCGATGGCGTCCTGGCACTTCTGGCGCATTTCGATTTACCGGCCAATATCCTCACCCTTGAAATTGTCGAGAGCTCTGCGCTGCAGACCTCCACTGCGCAGATGGAAAGCTTGCTGCGCTTACGCATGCAGGGCTGCAAATTGTCTATAGATGACTTCGGTACCGGCGCTTCGAATATTCAACGGCTGCTGCAATTGCCATTTTCCGAGCTGAAGATTCCAGCGGAATTTATCCGTGGCATGGCCGAAGATGGACGCAAGGCCGCTGTGGTAGCGGGCGCCTGCATGATGGCGCACAGGATGGAAATGAACGTCGTGGTCGAGGGCGTGGAAACAGTCGGTGACTATGAGGCGGTCAGCGCGCTGGGCCAGCCGGCGGTGCAAGGGTATTTCATTGCCAAACCGATGAGCGAGGCTGAATTGTTAAGCTGGATAGCCGAGCACACGCAGGCCGGTTTCACGTTAGCCCGTGTTCCTGCAAGTAAATAAACAGACCTGCATCATTGCTCAGGCCCAGTTTGCGCATGGCACTGACCTTTTGCGCGCTGACCGTTTGCTTGCTGCGGTTGAGGTACGTGGCTATTTCCCCCACCGAGCGACCGGCGGCCAA
>NZ_JAMFRV010000048.1 GCF_026224925.1 Pseudomonas sp.
ATGGCATCGACACCGAAACCTACCGGGCCTTGGGTGTAGCCTGAGGTGAAGTCCAGCTGAAACCCTTGGCCCCACTCAGCCTGATAGTTCTGGCCGGAGGCTTTTTGCGCGGCAGTGGCCGAGTCACGGTTGTCGGTATTGATATAGAAGTTGCGCAGTTTAAGGGTGGCCTTGCTGTCTTCGATAAACCCGGCAGCGCTGGCCTGTTGAACCAGAACGCCGATGCTGATAGCCAAGCCAAGCGTGGACTTTTTCACTGTGTGTTACTCCTTTTGAATCTATTTTTATACTTCCCTGAGCCCGAACATTCTGCCGTTGGGACAAGGACGCCCGATAGGACCAGGCCCGACCTAAGTCAATGGTGTTCTGGTCATTTCGAGACTAGCGAGTGAGGGATGTGGACGAGCGGCAGCACAATAAGTGAAAACGGACAAATCTAAAAGAAACCATTAAGTTGCTTTTTAGATCTAAAAGTTATAGTTGTATGCGCACGAAAAAACCCCGCGCGAGTGTATCGGCAGAGTGATTAAGGATCGAAATTAAATTGTAATAAGATGTTTTAGCTACAGGCGTTGCTAGTAGGTGAGGTCTTAATTGCGCTTGGTCTATTAGCTCACGCTTCCAGTCCTCTGGGTGCTGACTCAACGTTGTGTTCGGTCAAAATAAACGGCAGCCCGCTGCGTTGCAGTTGTTCTTCAAAGAATTGGTACATGGGACGACCGCGTGCTGCCATGCTGGACAACACGTGGTATTGCCTTTGCCGTCAGCCAACGGAGCCGGTTTTCATCATTAGATAAGGGGCTCCGATGGGGTGGTTTTGTCAGAGCTTGGCTATTTCCACGGGAACACGACCGTAGATGTCAGTAAAGCGGACAATATCGTCCTCGCCCAGGTACTCGCCGCTCTGCACTTCAATCATCACCAGGTCGATGACCCCAGGGTTGACCAAGCGGTGTGTGCGCCCAGGTTTGATGAACGTTGACTCATTGGTGTCCAGCAGGAATTCGCTTTCGCCATTAGTCACGCGGGCCATGCCAC
This sequence comes from Pseudomonas sp., assembly GCF_026224925.1. Classification (GTDB taxonomy): domain Bacteria; phylum Pseudomonadota; class Gammaproteobacteria; order Pseudomonadales; family Pseudomonadaceae; genus Aquipseudomonas. The sequence goes on from NZ_JAMFRV010000048.1 coordinate 1,039, forward strand.
TGACGACAACCCAGTGTTCGCTGCGGTGATGGTGCATTTGCAATGACAGCGAACCTTCGGGGCGTACAACAATCCGTTTGATTTTGAAGCGTTTTCCTTCTTCGAGAACGGTGTAGGTTCCCCACGGGCGGGTCACTGTGCGATGCAAACGGTACGCATCGTGACCTTGGCGCTTGAGTTCCTTGGCGATGAAACGTACGTCTTGGCTGCGTTTCGCGTCGGCGATCAGCAATGCATCCGGGGTGTCGATAATGATCAAGTCATTCAACCCGATCCCGCCGACCAAGCGTCGTGGTGAATCAATGTAGCAGTTGGTGACGTCGCGCAATACGGTCTGGCCGTTGCACTGGTTGCCATCAGCATCTGAGGGGCTCAACTCACGTATGGCCTGCCATGAGCCGATGTCGCTCCATCCAAGTTCACACGGCACCACGGCAACTTTTTGCGACGGTTCCATGACTGCATAGTCGATGGAGATGTCTGGAGTCAGGCCGAAAAGTTCGCCGCTCAATTCCAACTGCAATTCCTGATTGCCCACTTTGCTGGTGCTATGTTCCATGCAGGTGCGAACGCTGGCCAGTACTTCTGGTGCGTGCTCTTGCAGCTCGCGCAGCATGGTGTCGGCGCGCATGCAGAACATCCCGGCATTCCACAGATGCAGCCCACCGTTCACGTAGTCCTGAGCGGTTTCGACATTGGATTTTTCGACAAAACGCTCCACTTGATAGGCAGACGTATTGAGCATCTGACCCTTTTCGATGTAGCCGAAGCCGGTTTCAGCCTTGGTCGGAATGATGCCAAAGGTTGCCATCCAACCTTCATCTGCCAGGGCGCGCGCAACGCTGACTGCCGAGGCGAAGGCGGATGAGTCGGTGATCAGATGATCGGCAGGCAGGATCAACAGGTGAGCGTCCTCGCCATACAGCCCCGCCACGTGCAGCGCTGCGGCAGCAATGGCGGCCGCCGTATTGCGACCAAAAGGCTCGAGGATGAAGTCCAGTTTCGCGCTGGTCTTGTTCAACTGCCGATAATCGTCCACGGTGCGGAAATACACATCGCGGTTGGTAACGGTCAAAATCCGGTCGACAGTGGGCAAGCCAACGGCTCGCATGAAAGTCTTCTGCAACAGGCTTTCTCCATCTGGCAAACGCATGAATGGCTTGGGCATGGCTTCGCGGGAAACCGGCCACAAACGAGTGCCGGCGCCGCCAGCGATTATGCAAGGGACGAGGATGCTCATTAGAAAGCCTCACGAGTGAATAGCACTGCTGGAACAGTGCGAAAAAGAATGTAAAGGTCGAACCAGACCGACCAGTTCTCTATGTATTCAAGATCTAATTCGACACGTTTTTCGATTTTTTCCAGGGTGTCCGTTTCTCCCCGATAACCATTGATTTGCGCCAGGCCGGTGATGCCTGGCTTGACCCGATGGCGGGACATGTATTCCTCGACCGCTTCCTCGAACAGGATGCCCGCAGCTTTGGTCGCGGTGGCGTGGGGGCGGGGACCGACCATCGACATACTGCCCCCCAAGACGTTGAACAACTGCGGTAGTTCATCGAGGCTGGTTTTGCGAATAAATCGGCCGACGCGGGTGATTCTCGAGTCGCCGCGAGTGGTTTGTTGTTCAGCGTTCGCGTCGGCCTGATGCTGGTGCATCGAGCGAAACTTGCACACTTCGATCAAGCGGTTGTTGTAACCGTAGCGTTTCTGCCGAAACAGCACGGGACCCGGGGAGTCGAGCTTGATGGTGATTGCCACCAGCAGCATGACCGGTGCAAGCACCATCAGCGCAATGCTGGCGAGCAGCATGTCTTCGAGTCGTTTGTAGAACGGCGACCACCCGCTCAAAGGCATGTCCGATGCATTGAACATCGGCAAATTAGCGACTTCCGTGATTCGGTTACGGGCGTGGTGGAACGCGACCATGTCTGGAACTAGCAACACGTTGACGGGCAGCCTGCGCAGTTCGCGGATGATGTCGTCCATGCGGTTTTCTGCGGACCACGGCAACGCTACCAGCACTTGGGTTACTTTCTCTTCGCGAATCAAGCGCTCCAGATCGCCGGAATTTCCCAGCAGCGGCAGTTTGGCCACCGTCATGGGCATGCGCCCGATGCGGTCGTCGATAAACCCGGAAACCCCGGAGCGGATGTCCTGATTCTGCTCCAGGTATTCAGCCAGGCGCTGGCCGTTTTCGGTTGCGCCGAGAATGATCGCGTTCTGCAGAAAGAAGCCTTTTTGCATAAGCCGCTGGAACACCATTAACAAGATCAGCCGCTCAACGCCGAATAGCACGAAACTGGTGGCATACCAGAGAAGCAATTGAATGCCGGAGATGTAATTGAACAGCAAGAGGGTCTGATGCATAAACAGCAACAGGCAAAATGCCGAAGTCCAAGCGAACAGCATCAATCGGAAGCGTAGCAAGTTAGTGAAGATCGCTTCCGAGTAGACCCCCATTGCCTGGAAGATCAGGATGCCGATAAAGCCAAAAAACATCAGCACTGCCAGGTAGTCTTTCAGCGCACCGGAGTCGTCCTGCCAAAACGCCAGAATTAATAATCCAGGCAAAATACACGTGACGCCATGCACCAGACGAACGCCGAATAAGAAATATTCGACGACGCTGGTGTGTGTCAGCAAAAGACTGTTGACCGGTTGCGAGCGCATAAAACTCCTATCCCTTAGTGTCTATGAACCAGTGCCGGATCCAGATCTAAACCGGCGGATACTCATCAGATAAGCCAATAAAATGACTTTTGCGCTATTTATTTCCGTGAAAGCCAATATTCTGTCGAATAAACCACAGCCATCGATTGCTTTTCAACGGGCATCTGTCCGAACGGCACAAATTTATTCAAAAGAGGTAGGCGTTTCGGCCGTGAAACAGCTTAAGCACTCATATGAATGTGTCGTTAAAGTCTGTAGTACCCAGCAGATAGGGGGGATTATTGCGCTGAGGGAGGTAAAGGCAAAAAAATAACGGGTATTGGGGCTTTTTTCAGCCAGTGCGCGGTCACAGTCTTCGCGGGGACATTGGTCTGTAGCTTGGGAAGTATTGGAATGACACAGCACAAGGCACTTTTGATACTCCACGGTAAGCAAGCCCTTAACGAAGAGGTGCGCGCTGCGGTTGGCGCCAAGCGTAAGGAAGGCTGGCAGCTTGAGGTGAGGGTGACGTGGGAGGCGCACGACGCGCAGCGTCTGGTATGTGAAGGGTTAGCGGCGGGGCACCGAAAAATCATTGCCGGCGGCGGCGATGGAACGCTGCGGGAAATTGCCGAGGCCTTGGTGTTGGCCGATTCTCGATACAAGGATGAGATCAGCCTGGTGCTGTTGCCCATGGGCACTGCCAATGATTTTGCGCGTGCGGCCGGGGTGCCGATGGAGGCCAAGGCTGCTTTAGACCTGCTTGATGTTGCGCCGAGCAACGTGGACGTGGGCGATGTGAACGGGCAGTTGTTCCTGAACATGGCGACGGGTGGCTTCGGCAGCCAAGTGACCGCCAACACGTCCGAAGACTTGAAGAAAGTGCTGGGCGCCGCCGCCTACCTGTTCACCGGTCTTTCACGGTTTAGCGAGTTGCGTGCAGCGTACGGCGAATTGACCGGGCCTGATTTTCATTGGCGTGGAGATTTGCTCGCGCTGGGCATTGGCAATGGTCGACTGGCCGGGGGAGGGCACGTGTTATGCCCTGGCGCACTGGCCGACGACGGTTTGCTCGACATCAGCATTTTGCCTGCGCCGCAAGAAGTTGTAGGCACGCTAAGAGGGCTGGTCGAAGGCGGACTGGGGATCGACAACATGTTTGTCCGAGCCCGCTTGCCCTGGGTCGAACTTAAATCCACCCAGGAACTGGGCATCAACCTCGACGGCGAACCTTTGAGCGGCGAAAGCCTGCGTTTTTCTATTCGGCCAGGAGCGCTGCGGGTGCATTTGCCCGCGCACTCACCGCTGTTGGGCAACGCATAGCCGATTAATCGTCGAGACTTATGATGTGTTCACGAACGCAAAACAGCACCAAACCCGCCACGTCATAGATCTGCAGTCGCTTCATGATTTGTGAGCGATGGGTTTCAATGGTTTTGATACTCAGCGCGAGACCGATGGCGATTTCCCGGGTCGATTTGCCGCGAACGATCAGGCGTAGGACTTCCAGTTGGCGCCCCGTCAGGTTGTGATTGTCAACGGTATCAGTGCGATTCACCTGCGCGCTGCTCAGAGCCTGATCGATGACGGTGTGGGCGATGGCAGGGCTGAGGTAGCGCTCATTATTGCGCAAGGCGTCCAACGCTTGTTCCAGCTCGGTGCCGGTGGCGTC
>NZ_JAMFRV010000462.1 GCF_026224925.1 Pseudomonas sp.
CATCGCGCAAGGCTTCGGCGATCTGTTTACGCTGGGTGATTTGCTGTTGCAGGTTGCGGTTAGCTTCGAGCAGCTCATCGGTGCGTGCGGTCACGCGCTGCTCTAGTTCGTCGTTAAGTTGCTGCAGACGTTGCTGGGCGAGTTTGCGTTCGGTGATGTCGGCGACGAAACCCTCCACCAGCCCTTCCTGATCGGGCTTGAGCAACAGGTTCATCAGCACATCGAGGCTGCTGCCGTCCTTGCGCCGTAGCTGGGTTTCATAACCGTGCAGGCTGCGTTCGGTTTTGAGGATTTCGCCGATGTTGGCCAGCTCCTTGGCACCGCCGACAAACAGGTTGCTCGCCAGGTCCGCCAAGGAGAACAGCACCTCCTGCGGATCGTTGTAGCCGAGCATCCGCGCCAGCGCCGGGTTCGCGGCGCGCATGCCTTCCAGCAGGCTGGCCTGAAAGATCCCGTGCACGGCGTTTTCGAACAGCCATTTGTAGCGATTACGCTCGGCTTCCAGCTCATCCAGACGCGCGGAGAGTTCCGGGTAATGGCTCTTGCGCGCCGAGTGGCTGCCTAATCCGAGCAGTCCGGCCAGCGCCCGTTGTTGCTCGTCAGAGGGCTTCGCCATAGACGACCTCGACATCACGTTGACTGGATTCGCGGGGGTTGGTGAGGATGCACGGATCATCCATGGCATGTTGCGAAAGGAACGGAATGTCCGCCGTTCTGACGCCGTGCAAACCCAGGGTTTCGTGGAAACCGATCGCATGCTTGAGGGCGATCAGATGCTCGACCAGACGTCCGCAAATCTGCCGGTGATTGAGGCCACGGCAATCGATGCCGAACGTCTCGGCGATCACTTTGAAGCGATCCGGCGCCGAACTGTAGTTGAACGCCACCACGTGCTCCACCAGCACTGCGTTGCACAAGCCATGAGGCAAGTCGAGAAAACCGCCAAGGCTGTGCGACATGGCATGCACCGCACCGAGAATTGCGTTGGAAAAAGCCAGTCCGGCCTGCATGCTGCCGAGCATGATTTTCTCGCGCAGGGCGATGTCCGTCGGGTTGGCGATCATCTGCACCAGGTTGCCATTGATCAGGCGCATAGCCTCCAGCGCATGCGGGTCGGTCAGCGGCCCGTGACCGGTGGAAACAAAGGCTTCGATGGCATGCACCAACGCGTCGATGCCGGTACAGGCCGACAGGAACGGGTCCATGCTCAGGGTGGTTTCCGGGTCGATCAGCGACACATCCGGCACCACGGCTTTGCTGACGATGGAGAACTTCATGCGCTCTTGCTGGTTGGAAATGATCACGAATTGCGAGACGTCCGCCGAGGTGCCGGCGGTGGTCGGAATCAGGATCAGCGGTGGGCTGGGCACGCGGATGGTGTCCACGCCTTCGAACTCGAGGATGTTGCGCCCGTGAGCAACAACAATGCCGATACCCTTGCCGCAATCCATCGGGCTGCCGCCACCGACGGCCACGATCACATCGCAGTGGTTTTCGCGGTACAGCTCGGCACCGAGCATGACTTCCTCGACGCGAGGGTTGGGCGAAACGTCGCTATAAAGGAAGTAATCGATGCCCTGGGCTTGCAGGCTGGCCTCGACATCGGCAACCCAACCCGCGGCAATCACCCCGGGGTCACTGACCAGCAGGACCTTGCGGGCGCCAAAGGTCTTGGCACAGTTGCCGACGTTGTGCCGGCAACCGGCACCGAAGATGATTTCAGGAGAAACAAATTTACGCAGTTGGCTGAGACTTTGGCTCATTGGAAAGCCTGTTTTTATTGTTTTGGAAGGTAGAGCCCACACTAGCGCATCCGGCTGCGAATGCAATCAGACCAATGGGTAGCACGATCTTATATCCACCGCAGATCAACGGTGGGAGCTATCGAGTCATCCGCGATAGATCAGCCGCGAAGCCTTTTCATTACGCAACGTCAGGTGCCCCATGCCCTGCCCCGGGGCGTCGGCTTCCTCGCGGGCCTTGAGAATTACCCCGTGGTGCGGTGACTTGCTGCACACCGGGTCGGCATTTTCGGCATCGCCGGTGAGCATGAATGCCTGGCAGCGACAGCCGCCCAGATCCTTGTGTTTTTCATCGCAGGAGCGGCACGGCTCTTTCATCCAGTCGTCGCCGCGAAAGCGATTGAAGCCGAAGGAGTCAGTCCAGATATGTTCGATGCTGTGCTCACGCACGTTGGGAAACTGCACCGGCAACTGGCGGGCGCTGTGGCACGGCAACGCGGTGCCGTCCGGGGTGATGTCGAGAAACAGGTTGGCCCAGCCGTTCATGCAGGTTTTCGGGCGCTCTTCGTAATAGTCCGGGGTGACGAAAATCAGCTTGCACGGGTGGCCCTGCGCCTCAAGCCGCTCGCGGTATTCGTTGGTGATGCGCTCGGCACGCTGCAATTGTTCGCGGGTCGGCAACAGGCCGACGCGGTTGAGTTCGGCCCAGCCGTAGAACTGACACGTGGCCAGCTCGACGAAATCCGCCTCCAGCTCCAGACACAAATCGATGATCCGGTCGATCTGGTCGATGTTGTGCCGGTGGGTGACGAAGTTCAGCACCATCGGGTAGCCATGGGCTTTCACCGCCCGGGCCATTGCGAGTTTCTGGGCGAAAGCCTTGCGTGAGCCGGCGAGCATGTTATTCACCGCTTCGTCGGCGGCCTGGAAGCTGATCTGGATATGGTCGAGCCCGGCAACCTTGAAGTCGCGGACCTTCTGCTCGGTCAGGCCGATGCCTGAGGTGATCAGATTGGTGTAGTAACCCATGTCCCGCGCGGCTTTGATCAGTTCGGCCAGGTCCTGACGCACCAACGGTTCGCCGCCGGAAAAACCCAACTGCGCGGCGCCCATCTCCCGAGCCTCGCGGAACACCCGAATCCACTCTTCGGTGCTCAGTTCCTCGCCTGATTGAGCAAAGTCCAGCGGGTTGGAGCAATACGGGCATTGCAGCGGGCAGCGATAGGTCAGCTCCGCCAGCAGCCACAACGGCGGCCCCGGAGGCGAATCATTCGATCCAGAATTGCGCATGGGCCACCTCCAGAAACGTCAGCACATCCTCGTCAATGTCCGGCACGCCGGGAAAAGTCGCCGTCAGTTGCTCAATGATCGCCGCGACGTTGCGCTGGCCGTCCACCAAAGTGAGGATCTGCCCGGCGCTGGCATTGAGTTTGATCATACCTTCGGGATACAGCAGCACGTGACAGTCCTGACGCGGTTCCCACTGCAAACGAAAACCCTGACGCAAGGCCGGTGACTGCTCGCGGTTGATCAGGCTCACAGGGCAATCCCCCGATGCCAGACTTTCTCGGTGGTGACGCTGTGATACGGCGGGCGTTCCAGCTCGTAGGCCATGCTCATGGCGTCAAGCATGCTCCACAACACATCGAGTTTGAATTGCAGGATTTCCAGCATCCGCTGCTGGCCTTCGACGGTGACGTAGTGGGCCAGGGTAATGCGCAAACCGTGCTCGACATCGCGCCGCGCCTGACTCAGCCGGGTACGAAAATAATCGTAGCCGCCGACGTCAATCCAAGGGTAATGGGTGGGCCAAGCGTCGAGTCGGGATTGGTGGATCTGCGGTGCGAACAGCTCGGTCAGGGAACTGCTGGCCGCTTCCTGCCAGCAGGCGCGCCGGGCGAAATTGACGTAAGCGTCCACGGCAAAACGTACACCGGGCAGCACTAGTTCCTGAGAGAGAATCTGTTCTCGATCCAGCCCCACCGCTTCCCCAAGGCGCAGCCAGGCTTCGATGCCGCCTTCACTGCCGGGCGCGCCATCATGGTCGAGAATCCGTTGTAGCCATTCCCGACGCACGTCACGGTCCGGGCAATTGGCGAGAATCGCAGCGTCCTTGAGCGGGATGTTGACCTGGTAATAGAAGCGGTTGGCGACCCAACCCTGAATCTGCTCGCGACTGGCGCGGCCGGCGTACATGGCTTGGTGGAATGGGTGATGGATGTGGTAGTAGGCGCCTTTGGCGCGCAGAGCAGCTTCGAATTCGGTGTGGGACATCGGGGTATCAGTCATTGCGGTTCTCCGGGGAATCTTTGGTGTCTGATCCGGCCTCTTCGCGGGCAAGCGCGCTCCTACAATTGCCCCGTATTTGCTGCGCGACAGTGCGGCGAAACGGGGTAGTCGCTACAACACGATGTCCATGCCGTCGAACGCAACCTCAACGCCCCGCCGCTTCAGCAACGCCCTTTCGGCCGAGTCTTCATCGAGGATCGGGTTAGTGTTGTTGATGTGAATCAGCACCTTGCGCTGGCGTGTAAAACCCTCCAACACCTCAAGCATCCCGCCCGGCCCGCTCTGCGGCAGATGCCCCATTTCACTGCCTAGGCTCTGGCCGACTTCGCACACGCGCATTTCGTCGTCGCGCCACAAGGTGCCGTCCAGCAGCAGGCAATCAGCGCGTTGCATCCAGTTCAAGACTTCTTCGTCAACTTGCCCCAGGCCCGGCGCATAGAACACCGAAGCGCCGTTGCGCAGGTCTTCGATAAACAGGCCGATGGTGTCGCCCGGCTGCGGATTACCGCGATTGGGCGAGTACGGCGGCGCGTTGCTGACCAAGGGAATCGCGGTAAATTGCAGGTGCTCGCAGGCGGCGATGCTGAACGGTTCACGCTCCAGCCCAATCGGTTGCCACTGCAATCCGCCGTTCCAGTGTTTGAGCATGGTGAACAGTGGAAAACCGCTGCTCAAATCCTCATGAACCCGCTCGGTGCACCACACCGAATGCGGGCACCCTTCGCGCAGGCTCAACAACCCGGTGCAATGGTCAATCTGACTGTCCAGCAGGATCACCCCGGCAATCGCCGTATCGCGTAATCGACGCGCCGGCTGCAATGCCGGGAAACTCTCCAGCTGGGCACGAATGTCCGGGGAAGCATTGCACAGCACCCAATCCACACCGTTGTCGCTCACCGCAATCGAGGACTGCGTGCGCCGTTGAGCGCGCAGGCTGCCGTTGCGCACCGCGGCGCATTGGCGACAGTTGCAGTTCCATTGCGGGAAACCACCGCCAGCGGCGGAACCGAGAACACGGATGTGCATGAGCAATGCTCCAAAAGGCAGGCCCGGCCAACGCATCGGCTGGCCGGGTGATCAATCAACGGTTGGCGAAATACATCGTCACTTCGAAGCCAATACGCAGATCGGTAAACGCGGGTTTAGTCCACATGGGTTAATCCTCTTCTTGTGCCGGGCAATTCCGGTAAAGCCATTAATGCACGGGGCGCCAGCAGCCCGAATGCTACTTTCGAAGGAGGTGGCGGCGTGCGTTGGTAGGGGGTGTAACGAGAACATCAAACACACACATCTATGGTTTCTGAATGACCCCATATCCGAAGTCATCCCGAGATTCGGTGGGATCTGTGGATTGCCCTCAAACAGAGAATTTCCCACAGATTTTTCGGCGCTTTTACCAGGGCTAGAAGAACCCCATCGGATTGATGTCGTAGCTCACCAGCAGGTTTTTGGTCTGCTGATAGTGATCAAGCATCATCTTATGGTTTTCACGGCCGACCCCGGACTTCTTGTAGCCACCGAACGCAGCGTGGGCCGGGTACAGGTGGTAGCAGTTGGTCCAGACACGCCCGGCCTTGATCGCCCGGCCCATGCGGTAGGCGCGGTTGATGTCGCGGGTCCAGAGGCCGGCGCCGAGGCCGAACTCGCTGTCGTTGGCAATCGCCAAGGCTTCAGCTTCGTCCTTGAAGGTGGTAACACCCACTACCGGACCGAAGATTTCTTCCTGGAACACGCGCATTTTGTTGTGGCCCTTGAGCAGGGTCGGCTGGATGTAATAACCCGTCGACAAGTCACCCTCAAGACGTTCAGCCGCACCGCCGATCAGCAGCTCGGCGCCCTCCTCCTGGGCAATTTTCAGGTACGAGAGGATCTTGTCGTATTGCTGTTCGGACGCCTGGGCGCCGACCATGGTTTCGGTGTCCAGCGGGTTGCCGCGTTTGATCTTGACGATCTTCTTCATCACCTCGGCCATGAACGGCTCGTAGATTGATTCCTGCACCAGCGCCCGGGATGGACAGGTGCAGACTTCGCCCTGGTTGAAGAACGCCAACACCAGGCCTTCAGCGGCTTTCTCGATGAACTGAGGCTCGGCGCTCATGATGTCTTCGAAGAAGATGTTCGGCGACTTGCCGCCCAGTTCAACGGTGCTTGGAATGATGTTCTCGGCGGCACAATGCATGATGTGCGCGCCCACCGGGGTGGACCCGGTGAAAGCGATCTTGGCGATGCGCTTGCTGGTGGCCAGCGCCTCACCGGCTTCGCGGCCGAAGCCCTGAACGATATTCAGCACGCCGGGCGGCAGCAAGTCGGCAATCAGCTCAGCGAAGACCATGATCGACAGCGGAGTTTGCTCGGCGGGCTTGAGCACCACGCAGTTACCGGCAGCCAGGGCCGGAGCGAGTTTCCACGCAGCCATCAGCAGCGGGAAGTTCCACGGGATGATCTGCCCGACCACGCCCAACGGCTCGTGGAAGTGATAGGCAGTGGTCAGCTCGTTGATCTCGGCGGCACCACCTTCTTGCGCGCGGATGCAGCCGGCGAAATAGCGGAAATGGTCGGCGGCCAACGGCACGTCGGCGTTGAGGGTTTCGCGCACGGCTTTACCGTTGTCCCAGGACTCGGTAACGGCGAGGATTTCGAGGTTTTGTTCGATGCGGTCGGCGATTTTCAACAGCACCAGGGAGCGGTCCTGCGCCGAGGCTTTACCCCAGGCATCGGCGGCGGCATGGGCGGCGTCGAGAGCCTTATCGATGTCGGCAGCGCTGGAACGCGGGAACTCGGCGATCACTTCACCGTTGACCGGCGAGGTGTTGGTGAAGTATTCGCCATTGACCGGCGGGACGAACTCACCGCCGATGAAGTTGCCATAGCGCGGCTTGAAGGAAACGATGGCGCCGGGTGTGCCAGGTTGTGCGTAGATCATGGTGGGCCTCTGTCTGGGTCGGTGCCTGTTGAGCAAACAGGCGATGAACCGATAGTAAAGAGCCCCGCGTGCCAGACGAATGCACCGTTGGCAGGGGGACTCTCGTTATTTGGTAGTAGGTTGATCAGTGGCGGTGATCAGTGCTTAGCCACGACCAAATCCTTCGGCAACTTGAAGGTCCAGAGCATCCCGCCCTGGTTGAAGTCCTTGATGCGCTTGGCTACTTCGCCGCCCCATAACGGAACTGCGCCCCCCCAACCGGACAGCACCGAGACGTACTGTTCGCCGTCCATTTCCCAGGTTATAGGCGAGCCGAGGACGCCGGAGCCGGTCTGGAATTCCCAGACTTTCTCGCCGGTCTTGGCGTTGAACGCCTGCAGGAAACCCTCCGGCGTACCAGTGAATACCAGGTTACCTTTGGTGGTCAGCACTCCACCCCACAGCGGCGCGTAGTTCGTGTGGCGCCAGACTTCCTTGCCGGTTTTCGGGTCGATGGCACGCAGCACGCCGATGTAGTCTTCGTTCAGCGGTTTGATGGTGAAACCGGCCCCGAGGAACGCGGCGCCTTTCTTGTAGGCGATGGCTTCGTTCCAGATGTCCATGCCCCACTCGTTGGACGGCACGTAGAACAGCCCGGTGTCCTTGTTGTAGGCCATCGGCATCCAGTTTTTCGCGCCGAGGAACGCCGGGGCGACGAATACCGAAGTGCCTTTGGCTTCAGCGCCTGGTGCGCCAGGACGGCTAGCTTCGTTGTAGATCGGCCGGCCATCTTTATCCAGGCCGCTGGCCCAGGTGATCTTGTCCACGAACGGGAAGCCGCGGATGAACTTGCCGTTGGTGCGGTCCAGCACGTAGAAGAAGCCATTACGGTCAGCGGTGGCGGCGGCTTTAATTTCTTTGCCGCCTTCGGTGTAGTTGAACGAGATCAGTTCGTTGACGCCGTCATAGTCCCAACCGTCGTGGGGCGTACTCTGGAAGTGCCATTTGATCGTACCGTCGTCCGGGTTCAACGCCAGGCGCGACGACGAGTAGAGGTTGTCGCCAGGGCGTAAGTGCGAGTTCCACGGCGCCGGGTTGCCGGTGCCGAACAGCAGCAGATTGGTTTCCGGGTCGTAGTAACCGCCGAGCCAAGGCGCCGCGCCGCCGGTTTTCCACAGATCGCCGGGCCAGGTTTTGCCCGCTTCGCCACCGGAAATCCCGTTCTCGATCGCTTTGCCGTCTTTGTAGACGTAGCCCATATGGCCTTCGACGGTTGGGCGGACCCACAGCAAGTCGCCATTTTTCGGGTCGTAGGCAGAGATTTTGCCGACCACTCCGAACTCACCGCCGGCCACGCCGGTAATCAATTTACCGTTGACTATCAACGGAGCGGCGCTGATGGAATAGCCTTCCTTGTGGTCGGCCACCTGCTTGCTCCATACCACTTTGCCGGTGTCTTTGTTCAAGGCCACGAGCTTGGCGTCGAGGGTGCCAAAGAACACCAGGTCGCCATACAACGCCACGCCACGGTTGATCACATCGCAGCACGGGCGAATGTCATCGGGCAGGCGTGCATCGTATTGCCAGAGTTTTTTGCCGGTGCGAGCATCCACCGCGAACACCCGCGAGTAGGAACCGGTCATGTACATCACGCCGTCCTTGATCATCGGCTGCGCTTGCTGACCGCGCTGTTTTTCACCACCGAAGGAAAACGCCCAGACCGGCCGCAGCTCCTTCACGTTGTCGACGTTGAGGGTGTCCAGCGGACTGTAGCGCTGACCCTGGACGCCCAGACCGTTGGTGACGATCTGCTCCGGGTTCTTGGGGTCCTGGAGGATGTCTTGATCAGTGACGGCTGCCAATGCCGTGCCAGACAGCAGCATGGCACTGAGCAGCACACTCAAGACGAAGGGTTGGCGACGTGCGGGTTGGGTCATGACGGCTACCTCTGCGGTTTTTATTATGCCCGGGGAGTTTTCCCGGTCTGATGCAGATTCTTGGGCGCCGGCGCCCTTGCAACAATTGCCCGCAATGCGGAGATTGCTAGTTCCTTAGTACCGGGTCGGAGGAGATGGGCACGATAAAATCTGTGGTCTACACCAATCACCTGAGGGGGGCCGCGCTGTCGCGCAGCAAACACAGGGCAAGCGCGCTCCTACAGTTTTGTGGATTGCCCAGATCCGGTGGCACGCGGAGATTCAGTGGGCCCGAACTTGTTCGGGAAGCAGACGACGCGGTTTATCAGACATGCCGCGCGCTACCTCGCGAACAAGTTAGCTCCCACCGGGATCTGTTGGATTGCCCTCAAACATAGAATCGCCCACAGGGGCCACGGTGCTCACTTGTCCGCGTTCGAATCGACACGTGACATCTGCCCACGCTCGTAACTCGGGTACAGATGACTAACGCTGCGGATCAGTTCGTAGCGGCTCAGGCTGATGCCCGCGAAGCGCTCGGGGATGGGGCTGCGGATCATCTCGGACATGTCGCTGCCGTTGGCGGCGCCGTCGCGCAGGAGTTGGTCGAGCCAGGTGAGGTAGTCGCGCATCTGCTCGAAGGGTTTTGAGTCCATGGCAACCGGGCCATGGCCGGGCACGATCAGCGTCCAGGGCAAACCTTGCAGGGTGGCGATGTCCGCCAGCCACACAGACAACCCCGGACTGTTCGGGGTGGTCAGCGCCCGCTGATAAAACACCAGGTCCCCGGCAAACAGCACCCCGGTTTGCTGGTCGAGAATAGCCAGATCCGCGCCGGTATGGCCACTCAGGCCTAGCAGCTGCAGATCGTGGTTCCCAAAACTTCGCACGCCAGGTGTCAGCGTCTCGGTCGGCAACACCACTTCGGTGCCGCGCATCCAGTCGCCCACTAGGCGGTACATGTTCTCAGCCATGGCATCACCCTGCTGATGCAGCAGCTCGGTGGTACCAGCCAGTGCACCTATTGGCACGTCGGTGAACGCCTGATTGCCCAGTGCATGGTCAGGGTGATGGTGGGTCAACAGCACTTCGATCACCGGTTTGTCAGTGACGGCGGCAATGGCCTTGCGCATCGCTTCGCCGTAACGTTTCGACGGCCCGGTGTCGATCACCACCACCCCGCGCTCGGTGACGATGAACCCGGTGTTGACGATATTGCCACCGTTGGCCTTGGCGAAATTGTCGGTGCTGCCTTCCAGCAGCCAGGTGTCTTCGGCGATTAGCCGGGGCTTGAGCGAGTATTCAAGCTCTGCCAGCGCCGGCAGGCTCAAACCGATCCACAACAGTAGCATCCAGCGCATGACGCGCTCCTTGGGTCAGGGTATGGCCGCATCGAATTGATTGCCGCTGTTGTCGCGCAGCAACAGGCGCGTCTGCCCTGCCCCTTCGATGTCGAAGGCCAGGTTGGGGTTCTCGCTGACGGCGGGAAACAGCTCCAGCGTGGCCAGCAGCTGATTGTTCTGATCCCGCAGTTCGGCGTGGTTAATGAAAAATTCCGGGATGCCACTGACCATGCCGTTGTCCATCGGGTGTGCCACCTGCAAGCGCAAACGACTGAACTCGCCACGGGGATAACGACCGCCCAGCACCTCACCGATGTGTTCTTCCCAACCCGGCTGGGTGCGCACCACGCTCGGCGCCGTACAACCGCCGCCCGCTGCATCGATCAGGGTCGAACCAACATGCCACAGCCCATCGCGGGTCAGCACCGCCGCGCGCAACGGCGTGGCCTGCTCAATGCGGATACGGATCGACAGCCACGGCAGCACCCGATCCAGCGGTTGGAAATCAACAATTTTCGGCAACGGGTTGAGTTCGGCCCAGGCGAGAATCTTCACTACCTCGCCCTTGAACGCCCGAGCGTCGATTTCCAGCGGCACCTGGCGTGCATCTTCGGCGAAGGGCGGCGCCAGCAGCTTGACCCGCTGGTCGAACACGAACGGGGCATCGCCAAGCATCCGCTGGTGATAGAAGTCCCACATCACCGACGGCACCGGGTCTTTACCCGGATCGATGTCCACCGCGTGGGCGACCATGGGCAACCAACAGGCCAGTAGACAACTCGCTCTCCAGTTCACTATTGATACATCTCAGGCACTTCATATTGCAGGCCGTAACGGGCATAGATGGCTTGCACCGAGCCCTCGCGGATCAGGCTTTCCAGCGCCTCCTCCACGGCATACGACAATTGACGGTTACTTTCATGCACCGCCATGCCGATCTCCCAGCGTTGCTTGCCCATGTTCGGGTAGGCGTTTTGCGCCAGTGCCACTTGCGGATCGTTGGCTTCATGCACCTGCCAGTCGACCTCGCCGCGCAAGGCCATCACTGCATCCACTTCACCGGCCTTCATCGCGGCAAAGGCCTGGGGTACACCGGGGTAGTGATGGGTATTGGTGGCGAGCATGCCGTTGAACACCGAGGTCAGGTAGAACGACGGCACGCTGTCGACTTCGACGCCAATCGGGTGTTGTTCGAACACCGCGACACTGCCCACCGAATCCAGACGACGACGGTCATAAGCGACTTGCCATTGTTCGTTCTGATACGGGCCGAACATCACCACATGATCGTTTTCCAGCTCGCCGAGCTCGTTGCGCTTTTGTGAGTAGTCGCGGTCATACGGCACGCGCATCATCAAGTCCACCAGTTGCTGGTTGTGCAACTGGCTGCTGCGCCAAATGTAATCGCGCAGGTCGTCGTCGAGCTTCTCGCCGGCCGGCACCCAAGTCAGCTTCAACTGCACACCGAGCGCTTTAGCCAGCGCTTGTGCGAGTTCGACATCAACCCCTCGTGACTGGCCGCCGTCTTCAAAACTGTAGGGGGCGAAGTCTTTGTATACCGCCACTTTCAGCTCCCCGGCGGCAATCATTTGGTCATAAGTACGAACCTGCGCCTGCGCCACCTGGCAGCACAGCAACACAGCACTGATCAACACAGCGAGCAGGCGCATGGGTTACTCCTCAGCGTGCACGCTGTCGAGGTAGGTACGTACCGCCCACAAGGCTTCCTGACTCAGGTAATCGGCCATCTTCGGCATATAGACCCGACCGTCACGCACGGCACCGTTACGCACGCGCTGGACAAACCATTCATCACCGGCGTCGCCGGCATCGAGCAGGCGTAAATCGGGGGCAATGCCACCGGACTTGGCTTCCAGGCCATGGCAAGCCGCGCAGTTCTGGTTGTAGGCCGAAGAGCCGATTTCCACTGCTTTATCGTGCTGTGGCGAGTTGCGATACGGATTCACCGCCGCCCAGCCATCGACATCGACGGGTACGCCAGCGTCCTTGATCGGGGTCAGGCCCGGGGTTTCCACCGCTTGCGGTACCACGTTGCCGTGGGCCCAGACAGAACCTGCGCTGATAAAACCGGCCAGAAGCCCGGCAACAAGCAAGGCGTTGCGTTTTGTTGTCATTGTTATGCCCTCAGGGTTGCACGCAAAACCTCTTGGCAGAGGCTATGGCACCCATCTTAGGAACCGCATTGCCCCAGCCCCATGCTGCTTTGGTGGCCGCCGTCTAGTCCCTTGGTAGTAGGGCTTGTGGCCCACCGCCCGAGACGAGTTACGACCTTGGTACTGGCTCTCCGATACTTTCTGCATATTTCCTCTGCCCCGCAGGCTTCCTATGCTGGCGCTACCAGTAATGGAGTGCCCTATGCGCCAGCTTGCCCCTTATGCCTTGATCTACCTGCTGGCGATTGCCTGCACCACCGGGCTGGCGACCCAGAGCCAGGCCGCCGACGCGCCGTTGCAGGTACGGATCGGCTATCTGGGCTATCGCCCGGATCCGGGGCCGCTGCTGTCCAATGTCATTCCCGAACCCACCGATGCAGGGCTGCGCGGCGCCGAGCTGGCGATCACCGACAGCAACAGCACCGGACATTTCCTCAATCACAGCTACAGCCTGGTCAGCGCCAGCGTCGACACGCCGGATGCACTGATCGAAGCCGCCAAGGCCCAACACGAACAAGGTCTGCGCCTGTTTGTGGTGAATGCGCCGGTGGAAACCCTGCGCCAACTTAGCGCCGCACTGCCCGACAGTTTGTTGTTCAACGCCGGCAGCCCGGATGACAGCCTGCGCACCACCGACTGCTTGCCGAACGTGCTGCACACGCTGCCGAGCCGGGCGATGCTGGCCGATGCGCTGGCGCAATTTCTGGTGGTACGCAAATGGCAACGGGCGCTGCTGATCGTCGGCCCGACCCCGGACGATCAAGCCTATGCCGCCGCCCTGCGCCGCGCCGCTAAACGTTTCGGCCTGCAACTGGTGGCGGAAAAAGCCTGGAGTTTCGACAACGACCAGCGCCGCAGCGCCCAGGCCGACATGCCGCTGTTCACCCAGACCGCCGAGTACGACGTGGTGTTGGTGGCGGATGAACGCGGCGACTTCGGCGAATACGTGCCCTACCAGACCTGGTACCCGCGCCCGGTGGCCGGCACTCAAGGCCTGACCCCGGTGGGCTGGCACAAGACTGTGGAAACCTACGGCGCCGCCCAGTTGCAAAAACGCTTCGAGGCCATGGCTGGGCGCTGGATGAACGACCGGGATTTCGCCGCCTGGATGGCCGTGCGCAGCATCGCCAGCGCCGTGAGCAAACTGCGCCAGACCGACCCAATGGCGATCCGTACGCTTGAAATCAGCGATCAATTACCGCTGGACGGTTTCAAGGGTCGCAAACTCAGTTATCGCCCGTGGAACGGCCAGTTGCGCCAGCCGATCCCCATCGTCCAGCCCCGGGCGCTGGTCACCACGTCGCCCCAGGACGGTTTTCTGCACCCGTTCAACGAGATGGACAGCCTGGGCTATGACAAGCCCGAAGTAACCTGCCGCTTTCCCTGATTTTTCTTCCACAACAACGACAATAAAAAGGAATCCACCATGCGCCGTACCCTGCTCTCATGCGCCCTGCTGCTTGCCGCCGGGCACGCCGTGGCCAGCACCGCCTGGATCTCCAACGAAAAGGACAACAGCCTGAGCCTGATCGACATGCAGACCCTGCAGGTCACCGCCACACTGCCCGTCGGCCAGCGCCCGCGCGGTCTGTTGCTGTCCCATGACAGCAAGCTACTGTACATCTGCGCCAGTGACTCGGACCGGGTCCAGGTGATGGACGTGGCCACGCGCAAGATCATCAAGGAGCTGCCGTCCGGCAAAGACCCTGAGCAATTCGCCCTGCACCCCAACGACCGCTGGCTGTACGTCTCCAACGAGGACGATGCGCTGGTGACGGTGATCGATACCCAAACCTCCAAGGTGCTGAGCCAAATCAATGTCGGCGTCGAACCCGAAGGCATGGCCGTCAGCCCGGACGGCAAGTGGGCGGTGAACACCAGCGAAACCACCAACATGCTGCACTGGATCGATACCAGCACCCAGACCCTGGCCGACAGCATTCTGGTGGACCAGCGACCGCGCTTTGTCGAGTTTTCGCCGGACGGTTCGCAACTCTGGGCCTCGGCGGAAATCGGTGGCACGGTGACGATTCTTGACGTGGCGACCCGCAAAATCCTCAAGACCGTGTCCTTCCAGATCAAGGGCGTGCACCCGGACAAGGTCCAGCCGGTGGGCATCAAGCTCAGCGCCGACGGCAAGTACGGCTTCGTCGCCCTCGGCCCGGCCAACCATGTGGCAGTGGTCGACGCCAAGACCTTTGAAGTGCTTGATTACCTGCTGGTGGGCCGACGCGTCTGGCAGATGTCATTCACCCCGGATCAAAAGCAATTGCTGGCCACCAACGGCGTCAGCGGTGATGTGTCGGTGATTGATGTCGACAGCCTCAAGGTCACTAAATCGATCAAGGTCGGGCGTTATCCGTGGGGCGTGGTGGTCACGCCATGAGTGCGCTGGAAGTCAGCGACCTGAGCTTCGCCTATGGCGCGAAGGAGGCCTTGCGCCAGGTGAGTTTCAGCCTCGCGCCTGGGCGTTTTGCAGCGTTGCTGGGGCCGAACGGTGCGGGTAAATCAACCCTGATTGCGTTGCTGACGCGGCTCTACGATTTGCAGCGTGGGGATATCCGGGTCGGTGGCTGTTCGTTGCGTAATGCACCGCGCCCGGCACTCAAACAATTGGGCGTGGTGTTTCAACAAAGCACCTTGGACCTGGACCTCAGCGTCGAGCAGAACCTGCGTTATCACGCCGCGCTGCACGGCATGTCCCGGCGCCAGACCGGCCTGCGGGTCGAGGCCGAACTGGCGCGCCAGGCGCTGACCGAACGCCGTCGCGAGCGGGTGCGCGAACTCAATGGCGGCCATCGGCGCCGGGTGGAGATCGCCCGAGCGTTGCTGCACGAACCGCGCTTGTTGCTACTGGATGAAGCCAGCGTCGGCCTCGACCCGGCCAGTCGGCTGGCGCTCAATCAACACATTCGCAGCCTGTGCCGCGAGCAGGACATCAGCGTGCTCTGGACCACTCACCTACTCGACGAAGTTCAGGCTAGCGACGACTTGTTGATCCTTCATCAGGGACGTCTGGTGGCCAGCGGACAAGCCGACGCCCTGAGCCTGGAACACGGCGGCGACCTCGGTTCGGCGTTCGCCCGCTTGACGACATCAGGAGCCGTACGATGAATGCTTATTGGCAGTGCTTCAGCGGCATCGTGCTGCGCGAATGGCTGCGTTTTGTGTTGCAGCGCACGCGGTTTCTCAGCGCGCTGGTGCGGCCGTTGTTGTGGCTGCTGGTGTTCGCCGCCGGTTTTCGTGCGGCGCTGGGCATCGCGATCATCGAGCCTTACGACACCTACATTCCGTACGAGGTGTACATCATTCCGGGGCTGGCCTGCATGATCCTGCTGTTCAACGGCATGCAAGGTTCGCTGTCGATGGTCTACGACCGGGAGATGGGCAGCATGCGCGTGCTGCTGACCAGCCCCCTGCCCCGGACCTTCCTGCTGTGCAGCAAACTGTTGGCGACGTCGCTGATTTCGTTGTTGCAGGTGTATGCCTTTCTGGCGATTGCCTGGGTCTACGGCGTGCAACCACCGGCCCTTGGGCTGCTGATCGCGTTGCCGGCGTTGTTACTGGTGGCATTGATGCTCAGCGCGCTGGGGCTGTTGCTGTCGAATGCGATCCGCCAGTTGGAAAACTTTGCCGGGGTGATGAACTTCGTGATCTTCCCGCTGTTTTTCCTGTCGTCGGCGCTGTATCCGCTGTGGAAAATGCGTGAGTCCAGTGAGTGGTTGTACTGGTTATGCGCACTGAACCCGTTCACTCACGCGGTGGAGGTGGTGCGGTTTGCCTTGTACGAGCGCTTCAATCCGCTGGCGCTGGCGGTGTGTGTGGGGTTGACGCTAGTGTTCGTGCTGCTCGCGGTACTCACCTTCAACCCGCAGCACGCGGCGTTGCGCAAGGCTGGCTAGCAGCACATTTCCCCTGTGGGAGATGCCGCATCGTCGCGCAGAAAACAGGTATGCGATCTACGTGTTGTGGTGATGCCGCCGGCACTAATGTCCAGGTCGCCCAAAATACTGTGGGTATGTGTATGGCTGAAACTGTTGGGTGGGTTGAATACCGAACGTATATCTAAGATAGATGCCACGCTAAAATTACTACTTTAGTACTGGTTTACCTGTCTATGGTCGCATTCCAATCGCACCGGTACTGGCATGTAATGGGCTCATAACTATAAGGATTGAACCCCATGCCGCGTGCCCGACGTCGTCTGCTACGTTTTTGCCTCGCGGCTCTGTCGCTTGGCCTGCTGCTGAGCACTGCGCACGCCGAAACCCCGCTATTCTCCGCAGATGGTTACCGCATCGGCCTGTACCGCAGCCCGACGCCGAATCAGCTGCAAGGCGCGTCCATCATCGACACAATCGCCTTGCAAGCCCTGCTCAGCCAAACGCCGCGCCCGGTACTGATCGACGTTTACCGTCGCCAATGGCTGCAAGGGCGCTTCATCGAAGACCAGCCCCACGAGAACCTGCCCGGTAGCCACTGGCTGGCCAATACCGGCGACGGTGACCTGACGCCCGATTGGCAGGCCTACTTTGCGCGTAATCTGGATCAACTCACCGACGGCGACCGCCAGCAATCGCTGGTCTTCTACTGCCGCTCCGATTGCTGGTTGAGCTGGAATGCGGTAAAACGCGCCGCCGCCATGGGCTATAAGTCAGTGTATTGGTATCGCGATGGCCTGGATGCCTGGCAAGCGGCGAACCTGCCCGTTACGCCGGCCCAGCCCGAGCCCTTTCCCTGACTAAACGCTTGCAGGTTGTTGCCCCACCCAAAAACAAAATAATGAGGTGAATGGCTGTGTACAAAATTCTGATTGCCGACGATCACCCGCTGTTTCGCGAAGCCATTCATAACGTCATCAGCGACGGTTTCCCCGGCAGCGAAGTGATGGAAACCGCCGACCTGGACAGCGCCCTGTTGCTGACCCAGGAACACGACGACCTGGACCTGATTCTGCTGGATCTGAACATGCCCGGCATGCACGGCCTCAACGGCCTGATCAATCTGCGCAACGAGGCACCGACCATTCCGGTGGTGATCGTTTCGGCCGAACAGGATAAACAGATCGTGCTGCAAGCCATCACCTACGGCGCGGTGGGTTTCATCACCAAATCCTCGCCACGGCTGCAGATGACCGAAGCCATCCAGCAAATTCTCAACGGCAATGTGTACTTGCCGCCGGACATCATTCGCACGCAAAAAAGCGGCACCCACCGCCGGATGAATGACAACCCGAGCTTCCCGCCGGAACTGCTCCAAGCCCTGACCCGCAAGCAATTGCTGGTACTTGAACGCATGACCAAGGGCGAGTCGAACAAACAGATCGCCTACACCCTGGAAATCGCCGAAACCACGGTCAAGGCCCACGTCTCAGCGATCCTGCGCAAACTCAACGTGCACAATCGGGTGCAGGCGATCTTGAGCGCCGGGGATATTGATTTCGGGTCTTATTTGCGGCGTTGAGACCGAGTCGCCTTCATCGCGAGCAAGCTCGCACCACCGGGATCTGCGAATTGCCCCAACTTCTGCCCCGTGCCGAGAACCCTGTGGGACCGAACTTGTTCGGGAAGCAGAC